>JBIKSC010000004.1:0-31238 GCA_044348775.1 Flavobacteriales bacterium
GGCAGTGGCGGCGAGGATGTTCTACTCATGAAGGTTTCCACTTCCGATGGTAGCGTTTTGTGGTCAAATACGATCGGTGGCGGCGGCTCTGACCAGTCGAGAGATCTCACGCTTCATCCGCATGGCTATGCTGTGGTAGGTAATACGAATTCCTTTCCGGTAAGTGCAAGTACGAACCCGGACACACTCTCACATGATATGGGAGAGCGAGATGTTTTACTGGTTAATGTTGACTTTGACGGAAATTTGATTTGGGCAAGAACCTACGGCGGAAGCGGCAGGGACCGCGGAATTGGCGTCAGCTATAACATCGATAACGGCTTTACGATGTCGGCTTTTACCAACTCAAGTTTTTTCGGGAGCGGCACGGATTCGATGGATCCTATTTTCATCAAAACAGATAGTCTTGGGCTTCTAACATGTCAGGTATATACCCCTCCCATAGTTCAAAATACACTGAATGTAACGGTCAACGACATAGGGCAAGTCTTCACCGCCGGATTGACCAACTCTAATTTGAACCCTTCTATCAACGATTACACCCCTAACGACGTTTATGTCTGCCAGTCTTGTTACACCGAGCCATTGTATGAGCCATCAGACACAATCATTTGTGTGAATGAGGAGGTAGATTTTATCAATACCACTTCAGTGGGTTTGACCTGTTTTCAGAATTGGGTAATTGAAGGCCAATCCTTCAGTGGCGAGCTTGATACGCTTACCTATGCCTTTGATGAGCCTGGGCTTTATGAGGTTGAACTTTATTCCACTTGTGGGAATCAGGACAATACTTTTATTACAAACATTTACGTCTACGAAACGGTGGCAAGTGTTACAGCTGTTTCGGATTATAATGGTTACGAGATTTCATGCTTTGGTGAAAACGACGGATCAATCGGTGTTTCAGCCAGCGGTGGATATTTACCAAACGGTTCCGCTTATGACTGGTATTGGAATGCACCGGTACCAAGCTCGCCGAATATTACCGGCTTGGAAGCGGGCGAATACACGGTTATCGCAACCGATACTGAAGGATGCGCCGATACCTTGGTTATTGAATTGAGTGAACCACCCTTGCTGACGGCAGAGGCATCTGTTACCTCCAATTACAATGGATTTGATGTGAGTTGTTTTGATTTTAACGACGGGCAGGCAACCATCAACCCAGCCGGTGGAGTAATACCTTACAGCTATAATTGGACCTCCGGTGCGAATACACAGAATGCAGCTACTCTTTTTGCCGCCAGTTATTCATGCACCGTAACCGACGCTAATGGATGCCAAACTTCGGATGGAGTGAGCCTCAATGAGCCGACAATCTTGCAAGGACAAATTACCTTGGTGAGTGATTACAATGGATATGAAATCAGCTGTTTCAATGCGGATGATGGTCAGGCGGTTTTCAATGCATCCGGTGGCGTTCAGCCGTATAACATTTCGTGGAACGGCCAACCCTACACCGTCGGAGCGGTAATGTCAAGTTTGTCAGAGCAATTGCTAAATGTGCAGTTGACGGATTTGAACGGATGCAATGGCCAGTTCACGGCAACAATTGATCAGCCTCCACTTTTGACACTTTCAACGGATGTGGCGTCGAATTACAACGGATTTGATATTTCTTGTCCCAATGCTGCCGATGGCCAATGCATTGCACTTCCCAATGGTGGAGTTCCTCCTTATATTTTCATGTGGGAAGATGGTTCCAATCAAAATGTCTCAACACCGACGCTCACAGAAGGCTCTTATTCCGTAACAGTTATGGATGCCAACGGTTGCACCATTCAAGGAGAGGCAACCCTTGAAGACCCATTGCCAATTGCACTTACAGCGCAAGTGACAACGAACTATAACGGCTACCATATTAGTTGCTATGGCTTTAGTGATGGGTTGGCTTCTGCATCTGCTTCCGGAGCTGTTCCGCCATATACGTATTGGTGGTCCAATGGTGCTTCATCGAATAACTCCGGGTTTATCTCTGCCGGGATGTATACTGTCTATGTAACCGACAGTCAGAATTGTGATACGATTGCCACGCAGGTAGAGGCGATTCAGCCGCAAAGTGTTTTCATAGAACAACAGGCAACTTCCGATTATAACGGATTTGGAGTTTCTTGCCCCGATGCCAGCGATGGTTGGATCACTGCACTAGCCGGTGGTGGTGTCGCGCCCTATCAATATGCTTGGTCCAACGGCAATGCTTCTTCCGGTAACATGGATATTCCCGCGGGAAATCACATTCTGGAAGTAACCGACCTGAATAACTGTGATGGTGAGTTTGAATTCATGATTACGGAACCTGCGCCATTGGCCATGCAGCCGGCCGTAATTTCCGATACGTGCTTCAAGGAAGTAGGTAGCATTCAACTCAATTTGAGCGGCGGTGCAGGAAATACAGTGGTTGAAATGAATAATCAGCCGGTGAGCAATGCTGTTTGCTGTCTTCTTAGCAGCGTATATTCCTTTGATCTAACCGATATCAATGGATGCACAATGCAACAGCTGATTGAAGTTCCTAATGTGCCGGGGCCGGTTGCTGATTTCTATCTCAGCGATGCCCCGTATTGTTCGGGTCAGACTGTTGTTGAGTTTCGCGATGACTCTGAAGGGCAGGTTGTTCGATGGAACTGGAGCTTTGGTGATGGTGAGCGCGAGTTTGAAAGGGATGTGAATCACCTTTACACAGAGCCTGGAGACTACAACGTGCGACTGCGTGTAATAGATGTGAATGGGTGTGTCGATGAAAAGGGTTCGGTTATTTCGGTGAGCCCTGACTTGCGCGTGTTTATTCCGAACGCATTTACCCCGAATCAGGATGGTGACAATGAAGCCTTCTTCCCGGATGGCAGTAGCATCGTTTCGTACGACATGATTATTTATAATCGCTGGGGCGATGTGGTCTTCCGATCATCTCCTGAAACACCCAAGTGGAATGGTTCGGTTGATAACGCCAATCTGAGCTCAGAGAGCGGAGTCTATAACTACCGTATAACGATTTACGGTAATTGCGAAACGAAGGAGATCACAGGTCATTTACTGATGATTCGTTAAGCAAAAAAGCGAAGTCATTTTTAGAATGATGCGATTGATAAAGATGTAATAGAGCCAGCGAAGCGATAAACGCTCCGCTAGCTCTTGCTCTAGCAATACATTTGCTTCATGCATCAGGAAACCGTTACCACTCATAGTGCTGTTGTGCATCAGGTTGGTATTTACGCTTGGCTAACCGGCTTGTGTATTCTTCCATTCTTGCGATTGGGTTATTCACTTGACGCCCATTGGACATCCGCTTGGCCGGCACTGCTATTGCTGGTAGTTGTAGGCTTAGCCTCCAGGCTCATCACGATATCGCATAGGTTCTTTTGGATCATGCCAATTATCCTTGTTGTCATGACTGTTCAAAATTTGACAGGAAAGGAGATATATGGCGAAGACGTTTTTCTACTCATTTCTTTGCTTTTACTGGTGTCGGTGCAGCCGACTGTAGCGTTAGTGAATCTAACCGCTGCCCGCAACGGCGTGACTGCGTTGTGGTGTGTTTTTTCACTGGTGTTGATTTCGCTCATGGTTCGAAACAGCCTTTTACTGGGCTATTCGCATGAGTCGACTTACGCAATCAAACCGCTCTTTGCACACCGAAATATTGCCATCGAAACTTACACCCTTTGGAGTGTTGCTTTGTTTGCGCTGCTATCCGAAAGCCGATTGCGTTGGCCGGTTCTTTTGATAGCGGCATCTGTAGTCTTAGTCTACCAGGTGCGCACTGCTTTCATAGGCTTAGCGCTTTTTTTGGTGATTGAGTTTGTGCGAAATTTCAAGCATCAACGCCGGCTCAAATGGGTTTTGCTGGCCGGATGTGCGCTGTTGATTGCCTTGCAAATGACCTTCTTCTTTTTACGCACACCCGCTCAAAAACACCATTTCGATGCGTTGCCTGATCTGGTCAAGCAACTCGATTTAATCTACAACCTAACGAGTGCGGAAAGTTCGTCAGAACGACTCGTGATGTGGCAATGGACTGTCGATCGGAGTAATCTTTTCGGCAATGGCATTGGCTGCTGGAAGTTCGATGCCGAGGGATATATAGGTGCAGCTCTGGGTAAATGTGAATTGATGGTTCGTCACCCGCATTCCGATATCCTTAAAATGGTGTTCGAAACAGGAGTCCTCTTTACAATTCTATTTCTCGCATGGTGGTTGGTTTTGCTCAAGCCATCGTTTCGATATCTGGTTGTATTTCTTCCCATGTTCGTTTTTGCATTTCCAACCGAGCGCGGAGAAACCCTTGGTGCTTTAATGGTGATGCTTCTTTTTACAGCGAAGCCAAAGCCGGTGAATAGGGGATTACGATTGATGCCGGGACTCATCGTAACTGCAGCATTGGTGACGGTATCGCTCGGCTGGAGCCGCAGTCAGCATTGCCTCGGAAAGGCCATGCGTGATCCCCTTACGCTCAAAGCCACTTCACCTCTGGATCGAAAGCTGCTCGATGCGTTTCCGTTCGATATCGTGCTGAACCGACTTCCCACCTACCAGGCTATCATACTCGCCGATGCAGGGGAAACAGAGGCCGCACGCGAGCTGCTGGCTGGCGTGTTGGTTAAGCACTCTAACGATCAAGGGGCCTTGCGACTTATGCTGCGTCTGGGTGGAGAACTGCCTTCCAATGCGGTCGTATGCGACTCATTAACGATTGAACGTTAGTGAATTTCAAACAATTGTCATTGTGATAATACATTGAAAAACTACTTTTGAACTTATGAAAACAATCGCACGTGCCCTTTTGATATTGCTTGCTGTTTTAACCATTAGCCTATCGTGGGCCAATTGGGGTAATGTATTCATGCCTAATCTTGAGACCGCTTCCACGTGGGATGCCATTGACGCTGTCGAGACTTCCACTACCACAAGAGTCTCTCATCGCGCGCAAGCGTTGAAATCAGCGATGATGACCGGGACCTTAAGTTGTACAAGCGATGTCGATCAAAATGGAATTCCTTTAGAAGCATATCTGAATGTGGGATTGATTACCGGAACACTCACTTGCACCATCTTCCTTGATGCAGGTGGATTCGACATTACCGAATTCGCTTGGCCACTCGCATGCGAAGGCGCTCCTTTGGATTTCTTCTGGCCCGGCTACAGCACATATTCTTACACGTCGACACCGTATGAAATCACAGGTGACATTATGGTAGATCCTTTCGGTGTTCATACCTATTCTTATCCTTCAAATCCGAATAGTGTTTATCTATGGCTTGTGGATGGCGGTAGCATCATCAGCGGGCAAGGCACTTCTAATGTTGCCATTGTCTGGGGCGAAGACGGATACGGATATCTTGGCGTTGTTGAGGTATTGGATGGAATTTGTCCGGGCGAGCTCGTGTCGGATATGATTCTGATAGGAAATGCTGCATCGGTTGACATGGTCGCCCCTGCACATTGGTCTACCTATCCATCGCCTGCTGATGCCACTATCAATCTCGAGAGCGATCTATATCAAAACCAGTGTGAAGTGAAGCTATTCGATTTCAGCGGCCGTGTGTGTCATCAAGGCGTGATGAGCGGAAAGCGTTACACGATTGATACCGGTTCGCTTGCAGAAGGTGTTTACATTCTCTATGCAGGCAGAAGTGCTCACAAGGTCGTGATCAAGCGCTAGACTAGCGTGTTTTGAGAAGTTCTAAAATTGCGTCAACTGTTGAAGTGATTGTTGCGTCGTTGCTCAATGTGTGTTGCGCTTTTGTGTATTCGGGTTCTCGGATTTTCAAGAGATTTTCAAGAGAAAAATCGGGTTGGAGAAGTATTGGTCGCTCATCGGAGGTGCCTGCTGTGCGAGTCTGTAATTTTTCAATTGCACACTGAAGATAGATTGTAATACCTGCGGTATTCATCAGTGTCATGTTGTTGTGAAAGCAAGGCGTTCCACCACCTGTTGCAATGATGGCTGAAGAAGTGGACTGAATAATCGCGTGCAACACGTCCGACTCACACTGTCTGAAATACTCTTCTCCGTATCGCTGAAACAAGATTGAAATCGTATCGCCTTCGCGCTGCTCGACGTGCCTATCAAGGTCAACAAATGGAAGTTGAAGGCGCTTTGCGAGTGCAGCACCAACAGTGGTCTTACCACTCCCCATCGGACCAATCAAAAAGATGCGCATGTACTGAGTAAGGTCAGTCTGACAATAGGTCCACATAATACAACACTGACCTACATTTCGTCATAAAAAGACTAACTGTTCGGTCAAATTTACAGCAAAACCGCATTGGTCTTGGAGTTGTAATCAACGCAACAAATTCGAAAAACATGGATTTCTCAAAATTCACCTTGAAAACACAAGAGGCTATTCAGAAGGCACAACAAGTTGCTTTAGAAAAGGGCCATCAGACTATTGAAAATGCACACCTGCTCAAAGGTGTTATGCTTGCCGATACTACCATTACCCCGTTCTTGCTTAAGAAGCTCAATGTGAATGTTGCATTGTTGCAACAAGCGCTTGACAAAATGCTGGACAGTTTTCCTAAGGTCAGCGGAGGTACCATGAGTCTTTCTTCGGAAGCAAACATCGCTATCAATCGCGCGCAAAATTTCCTCAAAGAATTCAACGATGAGTTTGTAGCTATCGAACACTTGTTGCTTGCTATTGGCGAAGGAAATGATAAGGCATCGCAAATGATGCGCGATGCAGGTGTTTCTTCTAAAGAGTTGAAGAAGGCGATATTGGAGTTGCGCAAGGGGCAGCGAGTTACATCAGCATCACAAGAGGAGACTTACAACTCACTCGAGAAGTACGCTAAGAATTTGAACAAGCTCGCCCGCGATGGTAAGCTCGATCCGGTCATAGGTCGTGATGAAGAGATACGCCGCGTGATGCAGATACTCTCTCGCCGAACGAAGAACAATCCGATTATCATTGGTGAGCCGGGCACCGGTAAAACCGCCATTGCCGAAGGAATTGCGCATCGCATCATCAATGGTGATGTTCCTGAAAATTTAAAGACGAAGCAGATGTATTCGCTCGATATGGCAGCGCTCATCGCAGGGGCTAAATACAAAGGTGAATTCGAGGAACGCTTAAAGGCCGTCGTGAATGAAGTGCAGAAAAGCGAAGGGGAAATCATTCTCTTCATTGATGAAATTCACACGCTTGTGGGCGCGGGCGGAGGAGAGGGTGCGATGGATGCAGCCAATATTTTGAAACCCGCTTTGGCTCGCGGCGAGCTGCGTTCAATCGGTGCAACCACGTTGAATGAGTATCAGAAGTATTTTGAAAAGGACAAGGCGCTCGAACGTCGATTCCAGAAAGTGATGATTGACGAACCCGATCGTGATGCAGCTATCTCTATACTTCGCGGATTGAAAGAGAAGTACGAGAATCACCACAAGGTTCAAATTAAGGATGATGCAATCATTGCAGCAGTCGAGCTTTCGCAACGGTATATCACCGATCGCTTTTTGCCCGATAAGGCCATCGACTTGATTGATGAAGCCGCCTCCAAATTGCGCATGGAGATTAACTCCAAGCCGATGGAGCTTGATGAGTTGGAGCGCAAAATCATGCAGTTGGAGATTGAGCGAGAGGCCATCAAGCGGGAAGGCAATGAAACCAAACTCACCGATTTGAATAAGGTTATTGGTGAGTTGAGCGAAGAACGGAATGCGCTTGCTGCAAAATGGCAAAGTGAGAAGGATGTTGTGGAAACAATTCAGAACGCGAAGGCTTCCCTTGAAGATTTGAAATTGCAAGCCGATCAGGCAGAGCGAGAAGGTAATTACGGGCTGGTTGCTGAGATTCGGTATGGTCGAGTGAAGGAACAGGAGCAACGTATAGAGGAGGGCCGCCTGAAATTGCAAGAGCTCCAGGCTAATTCGAAGATGCTGAAAGAAGAGGTCGATCCGGAAGAAATTGCAGATGTGGTTTCTCGTTGGACCGGTATACCCGTCAAAGCATTGGTGGAAAGTGAACGCGCGAAGTTGCTTCGACTTGAAGATGAGTTGGCCAAACGTGTGGTGGGTCAGCATGAAGCTATTGTTGCTTTAAGCGACGCCGTTCGCCGCAGTCGCGCAGGCTTGAGTGATGAGCGAAAACCCATTGGTTCTTTCATCTTCTTGGGAACGACCGGTGTTGGAAAAACTGAGCTAGCCAAAGCGCTGAGCGATTTTCTTTTCAACGATGAAAACGCCATGACCCGCATCGACATGAGTGAGTATCAAGAGCGACATACCGTGAGTCGATTGGTGGGAGCTCCTCCCGGGTATGTGGGGTACGATGAAGGCGGGCAACTCACGGAGGCGGTGCGCAGGAAACCATATTCGGTTATTCTGCTCGATGAAATCGAAAAGGCACACCCGGATGTATTCAATGTATTGCTTCAGGTGCTCGACGATGGACGACTTACCGATTCGAAGGGACGCGTGGTGAATTTCAAGAACACCATTGTCATTATGACGAGTAATATAGGTTCTCAGATTATTCAGGATAATTATGAGAAGGCGAAGGACCCGGAAGATGCCGAGTTGTTTGATCGAACCAAGCTGGATGTCATGCTAGCGTTGAAGTCTTCGCTGCGTCCGGAGTTTTTGAATCGAATTGATGAAATTATCATGTTCACTCCGCTGGGCAAAGCTCAAATTGAGAGCATTGTCAAGTTGCAATTGCATCTTCTTTCCGAACGATTGGAGAAGGCAGATATTCACTTGGTGGTTACTCCCGATTCGCTATCCTATCTTGCCGACAAAGGCTATGACCCACAATATGGTGCGCGTCCTGTGAAACGGACAATACAGAAGGAGGTCATGAATGAGCTCTCCAAGTATATCCTCAGCGGCAAGGTCGATAAGTCGGAAGCGGTTGTGCTCGATGTGTTTGACGGGCAAATTGTTTTCCGAAAGAAAATAGATGCCGAAGCACTAATCGAAGTTTAGAAGCGGGTAGGGTAAAGTCATTGTAATTTCGTAAAAGGGATGTGAACCGAATCACATCCCTTTTTGTTAATACACGAAATCCTCCACTATGAGAAAATCTATACTCGTACTTTTTTCTGCACTTATCGTTTCTTTCGGACTAACCAGCATGACCTCTAACAATGCTGAATACTCAGCGGGTAAAGCAGGTTCCAATGGTTCGCCCGGCGAGGGCACCTGTGCTTCGGGATCATGCCACAATTCATTCGCGTTGAACAGCGGCACAGGAAGTGTTGCTATTTCGGTAGTCGGCTTAATCAACGGAAACATGTATGTGCCCGGTCAAACATATCAAGTGAGTGTAACTGTTCAGCAGCAGGGGTTTGGTTTGTTCGGTTTTGGTGTCGAAGCCTTGCAAGCTAGTGGCGCTAATGCCGGAACCTGGACACCCGGTGCTGATTCACATATTTTGAACGCAACGGTTAGCGGTAATTCGAGAGCATCGGTTACCCACATCGACGACTCCGGATTTTCATCCAATACGCGCACCTGGTCATTTAGCTGGACAGCACCTTCAACTGAAATACCGGTAACCATGTACGCTGCAGGTAATGCCGCCAATGCAAACGGCGGAGACGGGGGTGATTACATTTACACAACTTCTCTGAGCTTGATGCCTGCTCCGCCTATCGAGGCACCTATTATTCAAGCCAGCGGAGATTTAACCATTTGCGAGGGCGAATCAGTGGTGTTGAGTGTATCCAACAACAGTGGATTATCATATTCGTGGCAAGATGCATCGGGTAGTGTGGTTGAAACAGGGACTTCTTTTATTGCAACGGAAAGTGGTTGTTACAGTGTTTCAGGTAGCAATGGGTCGCAAACGGTAACTTCAGAAATCACGTGTGTTGAAGTGCAAGTGGTCAATTCGAATTTTTCAGGTCTCGCACCGATGTATTGCATTGGAGATGCACCCGTAGAGTTGATTCCGGAAGTGCCGGGCGGAATATTTTCAGGCCCTGGAGTAGTCGACAACATCTTCTCTCCTTCTAATATGCCAGTGGGCGATTTTATGATTGGCTACACCGTGATAACCTCTGCGGGTTGCGAGTTCACTCAGACTCAAGCGGTGAGTGTTCGTCAGATTTTGCCGGCCGACTTTGTAGATCTAAACGATGTGTATTGTTCGACTGATCCACAGGTTCAGCTGAATCCAACGAATGAAGGTGATTTTACAGGACCTGTGTTGCTCGGTGTTTTCGATCCGAATATTGCACCGGGAGTCTACGATATAACCTATACAACGGGTTCCGGTGTATGCAGCGCAAGCGTAACGCAGACAGTGGAAGTTCTTCCGTCTGAAAGCAGCGATTTTTATGTGTTCCCGGCCTTTTGCGCTAGCTCAGCTGCAGATCAAATGATACCGGATGTTCCCGGTGGTGTGTTCACCGGCACGGGCGTGAACGGCGACACATTTGACCCCACACAAGCTATTATTGGTGACAACGAAGTGACCTACACGCTGGCTCAGCCCAATGGATGTATTTCAATCACCACTCAAATTGTCGAGGTATTTGATGTCGCCAACAGCGACTTCTCCGGCCTTGAGCCAATCACCTGTATAACGGAGGGCGCTTTAGAGCTGATTCCTGTTTCCTTGGGCGGAGTGTTTAGCGGCCCGGGTGTGAGCGGATCCTCTTTCAATCCTGCGGCAGCAGGCGTTGGTGAACATACCATTCTTTACGACATCAACTTGGGCGATTGTCAGTCGGAAACGGCTGTAACAACCACTGTAATCGAGGGGCCTGACGCCACATTTACAGGTTTGTCCGACGAGTATTGCATTGATGCCGAGAATTCATCTGAGTTGATTTGTGTGAACACACCTGCCGAGTTCAGTGGTCCCGGAGTTATGGATAATATGTTTGATGCGGCATCTGCGGGTATAGGCGAGCACACGATTAATTGCAGTTACACCGATGCAAACGGATGCACAGCGATTAGCTCTCAAAACGTGATCGTGAACGCTCTGCCGGTTGTCGACATAACGGTTGCTGGAGATTTAACTTCGGCGACAGTAGCTCAACAGGGAGCAACTTACCAATGGTGGAGCTGCGATACGGAGCTTCCAGTGGATGGAGCAACCGCGGAGGATTTTACCATTACCGATCCGAGCCAAAACGGCAATTACGCCTGTTGGGTGACCTTCAATGGTTGTGACGCCAGGAGTGAGTGTGTGCTGTTGCTGATTGGAAGCGTAGACGAGCTTGCTTCTGACTGGTCGGCCGGATTTTATCCCAACCCTGCAACTTCTGATTTGACGGTGTGGAGCTCTACCCCGGTGAGCGTAAGTATCTACAACGGCATAGGTGCGCTTGTGCTTTCTCAACGTGTAAATGCGTTGAATCACACGCTCGATATCGGTGAATTGCAGCAGGGACTTTATCAAGTGGTATTGCAAACGAGCGACGGAAAACAATCTGCGCAGCTGATGGTGAAACAATAAAAAGTAGAAATCCCGAAAAAAATTGTAACCTTATAAAAACACCACGCGTATCAAAACCGTGATTTGTTTTTTTGGTTAATTAATGGATTTGGTTAAGTAAGAAGGCCTCCCGAAAGGGGGGCTTTTTTATTTGCCTTCTCCTATCCACACTACCAATCGCAAGAAGCAGGGGTTCTCGGACGCACTGTTGTGCGCGTATGCTAGCGAAATCCCTTCTCCTCTCCACAGTACCAACCGCAAGAAGCAGGGGTTCTCGAACGCACTGCTGTGCGCGTATGCCAGCGAAAACTCTTCTCCTATCCACACTAGCAACCGCAAGAAGCAGGGGTTCTCGGACGCACTGCTGTGCGCGTATGCCAGCGAAAACTCTTCTCCTATCCACACTAGCAACCGCAAGAAGCAGGGGTTCTCGGACGCACTGCTGTGCGTCCATCAAAAAATATTACATCAAAACGTAACCTTCGATCCACCCCACCCGTTTCAAGAGTGTATTTCATCAATAAGAACTAGATTATACAATCAACGATACTGAAGATAACTCTCTATGATTAAGAGTAGTTAAGGTTAATTAAGGTTAAGCAAGCGGATAGCCCCTGAAACGTCGGGGGCTATTCTTTTTTGATGAATGCTAATCTTGGGCAAAATGGTCATTAACCTATTATTGCTTATACTTGCCACTTATCACTCACCAAAAAATCGAAGATCTATGTCAAGTGTTTGGAGAAAAAAACCAATCTCTGCCTTTCATGCTGAGGCCGGCAAAAGTGAACTCAAGCGTATTCTAACAAAGTGGGGACTTACCTCACTAGGCATCGGTGCCATCATCGGCGGTGGTATTTTCACCCTTACCGGTATTGCTGCCCACGACCATGCGGGTCCTGCCTTGGCACTTTCATTTGTGATTGCCGGTATTGGTTGTCTTTTTGCTTCGTTGTGCTATGCTGAGTTTGCATCGGTATTGCCGGTGGAAGGTTCAGCATATGCTTATGCATACGGAACCGTGGGTGAACTCTTCGCTTGGTTCATCGGTTGGAACCTCATCCTCGAGTACATGATGGGTGCCACTACTGTGGCCGTGGCCTGGAGCGGATACTTCTCTAAACTGCTGCACATGTTCGGGTTGCACATACCCGATTGGCTCAATAACGACCCGATTACTTATGGCGGTTTCGCCTTCAATTTGCCTGCATTCCTTATCACATGGCTCGTAACGGGCATTCTCATCAAGGGTATCAAGGAGGCAGCAAGCACCAATAACTTGATTGTGATTTTGAAAGTAGCCGTAGTGCTTTTTGTAATTATCGCGGGAGCTTTCTATGTGAATCCTGAAAACTGGACACCTTTCATTCCTGCAGAGCAGCCTGTGCTCGACGCGATGGGTAATCCAACCGGTGACGTGAATTTCGGATTTGGAGGTGTTCTCACGGCAGCAACCATTGTGTTCTTTGCCTACATCGGATTCGATGCGGTGAGCACGCAGGCGGGCGAGGCCATCAACCCCAAGAAAGACGTTCCTTTTGCTATCATCGCATCGCTGGTTATCTGCACGATTCTTTACATCTTGGTATCGTTAGTTCTTACCGGTATGGTTCCTTATTCAACCCTTGATTTGAAAGCACCGGTGGCCTCGGCCTTCTCGGGAGCGGGTATTTCGTGGGCTGTTTATCCGATTACGATAGCTGCTGTAGCGGGTCTCACTTCGGTAATGCTGGTGATGATGCTGGGTCAAACCCGTATCTTCTTCGGTATGGCGAAGGACGGTTTGTTGCCACGTGGCATCTTCGGTTCGCTCCACCCCAAGTTCAAGACACCTTACAAGAGCACGATTCTCGTGGGTCTTATTGTTTCGATTGTTGCGGCCGTAACTCCAATCAACAACATCTCGGAAATGTGTTCGATGGGAACTTTGCTCGCCTTCTCGATGGTTTGTTTGGCGGTTTTGATTCTCCGCAAGCGCGAACCGAATTTGGATCGTCCTTACAAAACGCCTATGGTCAACATCATTGCCCCTCTCGGCGTGTTGTTCAATATCTTCCTCATGACCCAAGTGCGCATCCACACCTGGTATGCGTTCATCATTTGGGGAACTCTCGGCGTGGTTGTTTACTTCCTGTATAGCAAGAGGAATAGTAATTTGGAGAAAGCGCAGTAGGATTACGGATTACGAATTACGGATTACGGATTGGTGTGAGGCGGTGCTTCTAGCGTAGGTGCGGTGTGCCTAAGCGGGTGGCGTGTGTGGCGCACACAACCCAACCCCCTGCCTCTTCCCTAAGGGAAGGGGAGAACCTTCTCGTGAACGTTTTGCATGAAAAAATTATGACTCGCTGAACTTGCTTTCGAAACTCCTGAGGTCTGCGCGAAAGATATTCCTTTTCCCTTAGAGAAGGGCCTAGGGGATGGGGTCTCAGCCCACCACCTTACTCAAGTCGAGGCACATCTCGCACTCACCAGAAGCCGCACCGCCCCCCAATCCGTAATCCGTAATCCGTAATCATTTCCCACTCTTCGGGCACTTCTTACACCGCTTCCCGTGCTTATACTTCTTACAGCACTCCTTCTTCTTGGCGCAACAAGCTTGATTGATCTGCAGAAAAATGCAGGCGGTGGAAGTTGCTGGTACAGAAGGCTTGTTCATGACACAAACTTCTGTTTGCTACGCAAGTGGTGCAATACCGCTTTCGGGGTAGAATGCTTTTTGGGTACTGGGTACTAGGTACTAGGTACGGTCAATGCATTGCGCTTATCGAAAGTAGATTGCGCCAAAGCGAAGGATCCTCCACTTTGGCACAAACACCATGAACGAGGAAGAGGACACTTACCGTCCCTCGTCCCCAGTCCCCAGTCCTTCGTCCCCGCCCCATTGTTAGCACTTTGCGTTGTTTATGACCGAACACACGCCTGTTCGCCTTTTCTTTGCAACTTCGAGGGTAATCACGCCTTTCGAGCTAATGCGAGGAAATCATGCAAATTCATCCGGGTACAATTCAAACCTTGCCGGTATTTGAAGTAGTGGAAAAGGGCTATCTGTTGGGCAGTGAAGCCGATTATGTGTTCATCGGTCGCCGTGAACTCAAGCCCAAAACCGAACCGGGCACCGAGGTGGAAGTTTTTACCTACTACAACGAGGAGCGAAACCTCGAGGCGACCACCGAGTTGCCTTCTTTGCAAGTGGGTGAGGTGGGATGCTATCGTGTATTGAGCTCCAACAGTCTAGGCTCGTTCATTAGCATCGGTACACGCCGCGATGTTCTCATTCCGCATGCCGAACAGGTGGAGAGTTTGGAAGATGGCCGCATGGCATTGGTGATTCTCCTCGACGATCCGGAAAACCGCCGACTCTATGCAACTACAAAACTCAATCGGCATTTGCGCGGTCGTGAGATTCCCTATAAGCGAGGCGATGAGGTCATGATGACTATTGCCGAGAAAATTGAAATCGGACGAAGAGTCATCATCGACGGTAAATATGTGGGTGCGTTGTTCCGCCAGGAGATGACCGATACCGTGCGCCTGGGTGAAAAAATCAAAGGCTATGTGCGCAAGGTGGAGGGGAAAGATATAGTGGTGAGCATGCAGCGCGAGGGTATGGAATTGCTCGACGACGCGAAAGTGAAAATCATGAACTACCTCGAGGCCAACGGCGGTTACGTGCGCCTCAACGACGATACGGATCCTGAAGAAGTAAAACTGCGTCTTCACATGTCGAAGAAGACCTTCAAAAAGGCGGCGGGCATGCTATTCAAGGAAGGAAAGATATTGCTCACTAAGATGGGCATCAAGTTCAATAAGACCGGCGAAATCCCCGCGGGATGGGAAAATACCAAGTTGCTTTCAGAAGAAGAAGGAGATGGTCCATCCGTAAGACCCGCCAGGGCTCCCAAAAAGGAGGCACCGGCAGAAGCTGAATGGGTCGACAAACCATTCGTTCCAAAAACAAAATCGCCGGCTGCTCGCCCGCAAAAACCAAGAGACAGCGAGCCGGAGCGCCCGCGACAGTCAAGCGATGACAAGCCGGCAACCGATCGCCCTAAGAAAACACTTACGTTTAAAGGCAAGTAGCAAGTATGCACGTGTGGTCGACCATCACATCGTTTTTAGCGTTTGATCCAAAGGCGCCATTCATCTTTACTGCCATTAATTTTTGGATCTTTTTCGCATTAGTGCTTATCGTCGATGCGTTTGTGCATCGCAACCGCACGCTGCGCCACACGTTTCTTTTCATAGCCAGTATCTTCTTTTATTACAAGACCACGGGTTTGTTTTTCCTGCTGTTGCTTTTCACGGCAGTGTGGGATTTTTTAGTCGGTAAGAAGATTTTTTCCACGCAAGATGCTGCTGCTAAAAAGCGCTGGTTGGCGCTCAGCATATGCATGAACCTGGGCGTGCTGTTCTATTTCAAATACGCATACTTCTTTACCGATATCTATAACTCGATGACCGGCAGCACGGGCAGCGTTTTCAATGTGCTGGCGTATTGGAGCAATGGCTTTTTTGGAAGTCACTTCGAGGTAGACAAAATCATTCTGCCCATCGGTATTTCGTTCTTTACGTTTCAAAGTATCAGCTATACGGTGGAAGTGTATCGAGGCACACTGAAGCCTGTTGAGCGCTTCACCGATTTTGCCTTCTTCGTTACGTTCTTCCCTCAACTTGTGGCGGGTCCCATCGTTCGCTCGACCGATTTAATTCCCCAGCTCTACAAGGAATATCAACTCACACGCGCCGAATGGGGGCTGGCTATTTTCTGGATTCTCAATGGCTTTATTAAGAAAATTCTATTAGCCGACTACATCGCTGTCAATTTCATTGATCGAATCTTTGCCAGCCCGACTTCCTACACGGGCTTTGAAAACCTCATGGCCATCTATGGCTACAGCTTGCAGGTATACGCAGACTTTTCAGGATACACCGACATGGCCATTGGTGTGGCATTGCTCATGGGTTTTCACCTCACCAAGAATTTCAACTCTCCCTACAAGGCGGTTAGCGTAGCCGACTTCTGGCGTCGCTGGCACATGTCATTGAGCAACTGGCTGCGCGATTATCTCTACATTCCACTTGGTGGCAATCAAGCCGGAACGATGGGAACGTATGTCACGCTTGCCATCATCGTATTGGTAGTAGGTGCACTCGCCTCGTCTTGGATGGTGATTGCTGTAGGAGCAGGCGCCATGGCTGTCGCGCTGTTGCTGGCACAATGGGTAAAGTCATTTGCCGGTTGGCTCAATACGAATTTGAATCTGATGATCACCATGATCATCGGTGGCTTGTGGCACGGCGCGAGTTGGAACTTCATCATTTGGGGTGCGCTCAATGGTTTCGCGCTCGTCTTCTATAAACTCTGGAAGAAGATCAGTCCCTGGGAGAATCACAAGGACCGTTGGTATGTGCGCGCGTGGGTCATATTCCTGACCTTCTCTTTCATTACACTCACACGTGTTTGGTTCCGCGCGGGAAGCAATACGTCGTGGACAGGCCTCGACGAGCAGCACGACATCTGGTCGGAATTCTGGTCGGCTACTTCCATGCTCGAGCAGATTTTCCTGCACATGGATTGGTCTGTTGCACCGCAGGTTTTAATGGCCTATAGCACGGTTTTCCTTGTGGTGTTATTCGGTATGATTGTGCACTGGTTGCCTTCTTCGTTCAAAGAGAATTATCGCGCACGATTTGCCATGTTGCCCATTCCTGCTCTGGCGCTCGTTTGCATCGGAGTAATCTTCTTCGCCTATCAGGTTATGTCGGCCGATATGCACCCGTTCATTTATTTCCAATTCTAATGCTTGGTTCCTTGTAAACAAGGCAATTGAAACTATTTTTGTCCTTCGTCGCATCTGCCAATAAGAAGCGGCGAGCTAACACACTACGTATGCCACAAACTCAAAGCAAGACGGGCAATGTATCCCGCCTTCTCAGCCAACTCAATGAGTCGGCCACACTGGCCATGGCTCGACTCAGTCGCGAACTCGCCGCACAGGGTCATCCCATTGTGAGTCTTTCGCTGGGTGAACCCGATTTCAATACGCCCGACTTTATCAAGGACGCGGCGAAAAATGCAATCGATAACAACATCACGCACTATCCGCCTGTAAACGGTATTCCGGAAGTGCGCAAGGCGATTGCAGCCAAGTTCAAGCGCGACAATGGTCTCGATTATTCACCCGAGCAAATTGTAATCTCTACCGGTGCCAAGCAAGCGATTGCCAATACGATTTATGCACTCGTTGATCCGGGCGATGAGGTGATCATGCCAAGTCCTTTTTGGGTGAGCTACGCCGAGATGGTTCGATTGGTTGGCGGCATTCCTGTAATGCTTGCGGCCACTGTAGATCAAGATTTCAAGATTACAGCGAAGCAACTCGAGCAGGCCATCAATGAAAAGACGAAGCTCATTATCTATTCTTCTCCATGCAACCCGACAGGGTCAGTTTACAGCCGAGAGGAGCTGGAAGCGTTCGCGCGCGTCATCGAGCAGAAGGAAGAGTTGTATGTAATCAGCGACGAGATTTACGAGCATATCAACTTCAGCGGGCGCACTGCAAGCATTGCATCGATTGGAAACATGATGGATCGCACCATCACGGTGAACGGCGTGTCGAAGGCCTTTGCTATGACGGGCTGGCGTATCGGATTTATAGGCGCACCGAAGTGGATTGCCGATGCGTGCAATAAGATGCAAGGCCAGATTACCAGCGGTGCCAACAGTATTGCGCAAATGGCAACGAAGGCGGCAATGGAGGCCGATCCGGAGGTGATACAGCCGATGATTGAGACCTTCCGCAAGCGCCGCGATTTGGTGTACGACTTACTGAAAGAAATTCCGGGCATCAAGCTCAATAAGCCGGAAGGCGCGTTTTATTTCTTTCCGGATGTGTCGTCGTACTTCGGAAAAACAGATGGCGAACACACTATCAACGACGCGACCGACCTGTCGATGTATTTGCTGCGCACGCAGCATGTTGCTCTCGTAACCGGCGATGCGTTTGGTGACGCCAACTGCATTCGCATCAGCTACGCAACATCAGAAGAAACGTTGAAGGAAGCCATTCGCCGCATTGCAGCAGGGCTCGCCCAATTGAAATAATAAACCATGACGAAAAACGAAATCACTGAACTCTTCTCCCGCTTTAATAATCTAACGGCGCTGATTATCGGCGATGTGATGATTGATGCTTACTACTGGGGAAAAGTCGACCGCATTTCACCGGAAGCACCGGTGCCCATTGTCCAAGTGCAGAAGCGAGAGAACCGCTTGGGTGGCGCTGCCAACGTTGCGCTCAATGTGAAGCACCTTGGCGCAAAGGCCATCATTGCCTCTGTGGTTGGTGACGGAACTAAGGGTGATGTATTTCGTTCTACTCTGAAGGAGAATGGCTTTACAACGGAAGGTATCATTGATTCGCCTGAACGCATGACAACCGTGAAAACACGCGTCATTAGTCAGGGACATCACTTACTTCGCATTGATGAAGAGATTACAACTCCGCTTAGCTCTACCGATGAGCGCCATTTGCTTGATTGTGTGAAGGCGATTCTCGAACGTCAGAAAGTAGACGTTATCATTTTCGAAGACTATAACAAAGGCGTGCTCACAGAGCGCGTAATATCGACCGTATTGAACTGGGCCAAAGAGCGAAGTATTCCGACAGCAGTCGACCCAAAGAAGGATAACTTCTTCTCGTATCGTGGCGCAACGCTTTTCAAGCCAAACTTGAAGGAATTGAAGGAAGGACTCAAGCTTGAATTTGACAAAAACGACTTCAAAGCGTTGAAGTCAGCTATCGACCACTTGGAGCAGCAATTAGCTAATAAGGTTACTATGGTTACGCTTTCGGAGCTGGGCGTGGTAGCGAACCATTCGCAAGACTTTGTTCATGAGAAAGCACACAAGCGCGAAATTCTCGACGTAAGTGGAGCAGGCGATACGGTGATCAGCGTGGCATCACTAGCCATGGCAGCCGGCGCAGAGCCGAGTGTGTATGCCGCCCTTGCTAACATAGCTGGCGGACTGGTGTGTGAAAAGGTAGGTGTAGTACCTGTCGATAAAGAATTATTGATGCAAGAAGCAATTTCGAAAATGGTCGGCGAACATATGACCCTCTAATTCTGTTATACTGCGTGCAAGAAGTAAAACCGTATTCGCAAGAGGGCGAAAAAAAGCAACAGGTTGCTGAAATGTTCAACAACATTTCTCATTCCTATGATTTCCTCAACCATTTCTTTTCACTCGGTATCGATGTGCTCTGGCGCAAAAAGGCCATACGCATGTTGAAAAAGGAGAATCCAAGACTTATACTGGATGTTGCAACGGGAACAGGCGATTTCGCTTTGGAAGCTGTGCGCATGAAAATGGAAGGCGCACAGATAATCGGAGTGGATATAAGCGCTGGTATGATTGAAGTAGGCAAGAAGAAAGTTGCAGCCAGAAAATTGGAGCATGCCATCACGTTTCAAATTGCAGACTCCGAGAATTTGCCTTTTGAAACAGCACATTTCGATGCATTTACGGTGGCGTTTGGAGTGCGCAATTTTCAAGATTTGCGCAAGGGTATGAGTGAAATGCTCCGCGTGCTCAAGCCCGGTGGGATGGGTGTCATCATTGAGTTTTCGCGCCCAAAGCGTTTTCCCATTAAGCAGCTTTTTACGTTTTATTTTAAATACATCATGCCAACCATTGGCAAGCTCGTGTCGAAAGATGCTCGCGCATACACGTACCTACCCGAGTCGGTTGATGCGTTTCCATCCGGTTCCGATTTCATTCATGTTATGCAGGAATTGGGCTATCGTGAATGTCGTTGCATACCCTTGAGCGGAGGTATTGCCAGTATTTACATCGGTAAAAAATGAAGGTAGAGGTTACGCCATCGCTGCTGTCTGGGCGAGTTGAAGCCCCGGGAAGCAAGAGCGATGCGCAGCGCATGGTGGCGTGCGCACTACTTGCAAAGGGTATCACAACCATTCATCGATTTCCTGAAGGCGACGATTGTGAAGCAGCGTTGCAACTTGTACAAGATCTTGGTGCCATTGTTTCACGAAAAGGTTCTACGGTAGAAATAAAGGGTGGATTCCCGCAGTCTTTCGCTGCCGGAATTCGGAATGCGAAAGATGAAATTCAATGCGGTGAATCAGGACTCGCCTCGCGAATGTTCGCTTCGATAGCGGCTTTGAGTGAAACCTCCATCAATCTTTCCGGGACGGGTTCCTTGATGAAGCGCCCGTTTCATGATTTGATACATGCGCTAGAGCAATGCGGTGTGGAAGTGGATTCTCAGGAAGGTTATTTACCTATGCGAGTTCGTGGTCCGTTGAAGGGAGGGCATATTCAGCTCGATGCATCACTGTCGTCGCAGTTTTTAACGGGTCTACTCATAGCGCTTTCACGCGCTTCTGAAGCATCGATTGTAGAAGTTAGTAGTTTGAACAGTCGACCGTATATCGACCTTACATTGGAAGTGCTGGCTCGATTTGGAGTGGAGGTGGTGAATGACTCCTACCAACGATTTCATATTACTCCTAAGGCATGGAAGGGAGTGGAGTTAACAGTGCCGGGCGATTGGAGCGGAGCAGCCTTTCTTCTTGTGGCCGGCGCGCTATCGGCCGAAGCAGGTTTGGTAGTCGATAATCTGAAAATGGATTCAGCTCAGGCCGATAAGGCCGTGCTCCATGCTCTGCTCGCAGCGGGAGTGCGTTTTGATGTGCTTCCGGATGCGGTTCGAATTTGGCAATCTGAAGTGCGTGCGTTTGAATTTGATGCTACGCATTGTCCCGACTTATTTCCGCCCTTAGCGGTGCTTGCCGCATTCGCAGATGGAGTCTCGGTTATTACCGGAGTATCGCGACTCATACACAAAGAGAGTAATCGTGCTAAAGCCTTGCAGCAGGAGTTTGCTAAAGCAGGAGTTCGTATTGTGTTGCGCGACGATGAAATGAAAATTTATCCGGCAGCCATCCGCTCTGCTCAACTTCATTCGCATCATGATCATCGAGTTGCCATGGCCGGCACTCTTCTCGGTATTGCAGGCGCACCTGTCAGTATACAATATGCAGAATCGGTATCGAAGTCGTTTCCTGATTTTTACTCTGTCATGCAATCTGTTGGTGCGCGCATAAAGACGCGCTAAGATCAGAGCCGTGCTGTCGATCATTGGGTTCAAAAGATGTTCGAATCAAGCGCTGTTCGAAGGTATATTCGCAATAGGTTTATTACTACACAAACTCTGCAAGTATGCAATTTTCAGCCGATCAAATAGCTTCAATGCTTCAAGGTAAAGTGGAGGGTGATGCCGGCACGTTGGTTAGTGGACTTTCTAAAATAGAAGAAGGTACGCCCGGCACGCTCACGTTTCTCGCTAATCCTAAATACACGGAGCACATATATTCTACAGGCGCATCGATTGCGATTGTAGGCAATGATTTCAAAGCGGAAAAACCACTCCCGACAACGTTAACGTTGATAAGGGTAGACGAGCCTTATGCTTGCTTTGCAAAATTGTTGGAAGCATACCATCAGCTTCGACAGCCGAAATATTCGATTAGTGAAAGGGCCCATATTGAATCTTCTGCTCAAATTGGAGAGCACGTTTACATCGGTGAGTTCGCATACATCGGTGAAGGGGCACGAATAACAAAGGGAGCACGTATTTATCCAGGTTGTTATGTGGGGCCTTACACGACTATTGGTGAGGCCACTGTTCTATTTGCGGGCGTTCGTGTTTATAATGATTGTGTTATTGGTGCTCACTGCACATTGCATAGCGGTGTTATTATCGGAGGCGATGGTTTTGGCTTTGCACCTAATTCGGAGAACAACTACCAGAAAGTGCCACAGATCGGCAACGTGATCGTGGAGGATTATGTAGAAGTCGGGTCAAATACGGCCATTGACAGAGCCACGCTTGGCTCAACGATTATTCGAAAGGGCGTTAAACTGGACAATCTGATACAAGTAGCACACAACGTTGAAATAGGTGAGAATACTGTGATTGCAGCACAAACCGGAATTGCAGGTTCTACGCGCATAGGTCGCAATTGCATGATAGGTGGCCAGGTCGGCATTGTAGGTCATATAACCATTGCTGATGGAACTAAAATCGCTGCGCAAAGTGGAATTGGAAAATCGATTGAAGAACCGAACACCATTGTGCAGGGATCGCCGGCTTTTGGAATAATGGACTACAAAAAGTCATATCTCGGCTTCATGAAGTTGCCTGAATTGATGCGTCAGGTTGCACAATTGCAGAAGAAATCGGAGGGATAGTAATTCTATGTGGAGCAATCGACTGCATGAGGTCAAATCGTTTTTTAGTCACTTGCGAGCCGCTCGAGGTCCTCATGGAGTGCATTCTCCGTTCGTATATAAATTGATTACAGAAGTTCTGCGAAAGAGGAATCGTGCTCAGTTATTTGGTGAAATTGAGCATGTTCGTGGTCGTCTTCGCAAATCAAAGGAGCTTATTGATGTTGCCGATTTTGGAGCAGGCAGCAGAGTGCACAGAACCAGTAAACGGCAGGTTGGAGAAATTGCCCGAACAGTTTTACAACCATGCAGGCATGCTCATGCGCTGGGCTTGCTGGCGAAGCATGCCAATGCCAAGCACATATTGGAGTTAGGGACTTCGTTCGGTATCACCACCGCTCATTTATCCTCGGTAATCCCGGCTTGTAGGGTTTATACAATTGAGGGAAGTGAGTCCGTAGCACGTGTGGCTGAGAATACATGGAATGAGTTAGGTCTGGATTCAATTGATTTAACCGTTGGAAGTTTTGCCGAAAAATTGAGTGGCGTTTTGAAGCGAATGCCATCCGTGGATTTTGTGATTATCGACGGTGATCATCGCGGCGAAGCTTGTCTTGAATACCTCAATCAGATTTTGCCCTATACAAGTGAACAATCCGTCATTGTGCTCGACGATATTTACTGGTCTCCTTCAATGACCGAGGCGTGGCAGAGGTGCATAATGGATTCGCGGTTTACCCTAACACTGGATTTTTTCGACTTTGGTGTTCTCTACCAAACAAATGGAAGGGTGAAGGAGCATTTCAGGCTTGCCCGACCTTGGTAGTATCTCTTTTCACAACTCGTTAACGCTATTTAATACCTTGTGGATAGCTTTTCATTGTGTCTGCGGAGCACGCGGTTATTTTTGCGCACACTAATAAATGAAACCATGATGAAAAAGTTTGTAATGATTGCATTGATGGCGCTGCCTGTATTGGCATTTGCCCAAGACAAAACAGCTGCTGTTGCACCGGCGGCGAAGACACAGGAAAACAAGTTCGCTATTGCTAATCCGGAAATAATCTTTTTGGAATTGATTATCGGGACCAATCCGGCGGGTGTTCAAACCATTCGTGCTGATTTCGGTCGCGAAATTCTTGCCTCTCTTTCTGATAAGGAATTGATCAAGCAGTTGAGTGAGATGCGCTCTTTGGTGTTCCCTACTGTACCTGATGCGATGAATTACCTTTCATCATTGGGTTATAAGTTTCAGCAAAACTATGTGACTTACGATAAGGAGAATAAGCCGGAAGCAACTCACATGGTATTTGAGAAGCGCATGGCACGACGCTCTCCCGAAGCTAAGCCACGTCCGGAAGGCACCAAGCCGGCAGAAGATGGTGTTAAGCCAGCTCCTGCTTCTGGTCCGCAGCCGAAGATTGCACCGAAGGAATCAAAGAAGAAGTAATTCGAAAGGCCCCGTATCGGGGCCTTTTTTTTGGCTCATCTTTGCTGAGTCCCATCAAGGTATTTTGTGTTTAATGATATGCGTAAAGAAAAACTAGCCCTTCGGGTTCTTTACATACTGGCCATCTACGTCTTGCTGCAATTGATGTGGTGGGGCTATCAATTAGTTCAGTTGAACGCGCGTATTATAATGAGCAATGAGACCGATTTGCATCAGCAATATCTGCAGCTTCGTTCAAAGGTTTGGATGGTGGCAGGCGAGGGTCTGGTTTTTTTCATTTTGCTGGCTATTGGCTTCCGCTATATCCAGCGCACCGTTTCGCGTGAATTGGCTGTGGCGAGAAGGGAAAAGAACTTTTTGCTTTCCGTGACCCACGAGCTTAAAACACCCATAGCCGCTGTAAAGCTTTTTCTCGAAACTCTCCAGTCGCGATCGCTGACCGAGGAAAAACGACATGAGTTGCTTCAACAATCTGTTCAGGAAACAAAACGATTGCAATCGCTCACTGAAAATATCCTCATGGCGGCCCGACTGGATGGAAGCAAAGAGGCTATCACATCTTCTGTAGTGGATTTGTCTGATTTAGTGAAGCAGGAGGTGCGCAGATTTGAAAAACTTTTCGCTGCCACAATCGACTCTTCGATAACGGAGGGAATTCGCATACATGGAGACGAGCAAATGCTATCGGTATTGGTCGCGAATCTCATCGACAATGCGCTCAAGTATGGAGCGAAGAGTCCTATTAGCATTGAATTAAAGCAATTGGGCGGAAGCGTTGTCCTGACTGTTTCCGATAATGGACCGGGTATTCCGGCGGGCGAAGAGAAACGTATATTCGAAAAGTTTTATAGAGTAGGAAACGAAGAAACCAGAACTTCCAAGGGCACAGGTCTTGGTCTGTTTATCGTGAATGCTGTTGCGCGGACGCACGGAGCCGAGGTTTCGGCCGCCAATCAGATGAAAGGAGGTGCTGTGTTTACAGTGAATTTTAAAAGGCAGATAGAAGTATGAGTAAGAAAGTTTGTTTAGTGATTCTCGATGGCTGGGGTAACGGCGATTTGAATGCCGGTAATGCTGTTCACATAGCTAAAACACCGTTTGCAGATTACCTCACACAACGATACCCATCGGCTACTCTTCGCACCGATGGTGAGAATGTAGGTTTGCCGGAAGGACAGATGGGTAACAGCGAGGTGGGGCACATGAATATTGGTGCGGGTAGAGTTGTATACCAAGATTTGGTTAAAATAAATGTAGCCATACGCAATGGAGAGTTCTCTCAGAATTCAGTGTTGAAGGAAGCATTTCTTCATGCGGCGCAACAAGGTAAGCGTGTGCACTTAATGGGCTTAGTCAGTGATGGTGGTGTTCATTCGCATATCAGCCATCTGAAGGCTCTTTGTGACATGGCTTCTGCCAATGAGGGTGTGTCAACATTTATTCATGCCTTTACGGATGGGCGTGACACAGATCCCAAAAGTGGACTTGCATTCATTCGGGAAGTGGAAGAGCACATAAAAGGTACGTCTGTGAAAATCGCATCTATTTGCGGAAGATATTTTGCAATGGATCGCGACAAGCGCTGGGAGCGCGTGAAGCGTGCTTATGATATGCTTGTCGAAGGAAAAGGTCACCTGGCTCACCAAGCTTCGGGTGTAATTGAACAGTCATACGCAGCGAGTGTAACCGATGAGTTTATTGAGCCTTCCGTGTTAGTCGATGATAATAACCTTCCACTGGCCTGTATTCAACCCGATGATGTTGTAATCTGTTTCAATTTTAGAACCGATCGTTGTCGCGAAATAACCGAGGTACTCACGCAAACAGATATGCCGGAGCATGGCATGCATACTATGTCACTGTATTACGTGACCATGACGAACTACGATGATTCGTATCGAAATGTGAAAGTTGTGTATGATAAGGATAATCTGAATCAAACGCTGGGCGAGATGCTTGAGCGCAATGCCATCACACAGATTCGCATTGCTGAAACAGAGAAATATCCGCACGTTACGTTTTTCTTTAGTGGTGGTCGTGAAAAGGAGTTCGCAGGGGAGCGTCGTATCATGGTGCCATCTCCCAAAGTAGCTACTTATGACTTGCAACCCGAAATGAGCGCTCATGGCATTGCGGATGCTATTTGTGCTGAAATGCAAAATGACCCTGCCGGATTTATCTGTCTCAATTTCGCGAATCCTGACATGGTAGGCCACACCGGAGTTTTCGAAGCCATCTTAAAGGCCGTAGAAACAACAGACGCTTGTTTAAAGCAGGTCGTTGAAAAGGGGTTGGAGTGTGGTTATTCGTTTGTGATAATTGCCGATCATGGTAATGCCGACTATGCTGTCAATATGGATGGTTCGCCCAATACTGCGCATACTACGAATCCGGTGCCCATTTGGATTATTGATGAAAACGTATCGAGTGTGCATTCCGGTAAATTGGCTGATGTAGCTCCAACTATTCTCAAGATGCTTGAAGTTTCTCAGCCGGCAGAAATGACGGGCGAGGCTCTGTTTTAGTTAATCACTCCATTCTACGGTCATTTTTTCGATACGCTCAATGAGTGCTTCTGAACTCATTTGTTCGCGAAGCCTGTCAACGATAATGGGAAAGGCTAATGGAGTGGGTTTCTCCGGATGCTTCACGATAATTTTTTGACGTTGCATGCGCAACAGGGCCTCGCGTGTTCGTGTGTATTCCAGTTGCTGGTGCACTACTTCGTCGAGCGCTTGTCGTAGGAGCAAATTATCGGGCTCATACGATTCGAAAACCTGATAGATAAGCTGAGCAGAGTTTTGTAGATGTCGATCTTTTATTTTTTGTCCCGGATAGCCTTTGAAGACCAAACCTGCAATGGCTGCTATATCGCGAAACTTACGCTTGGTCATTTCACCGGCATTAATTCCGGCGAGAATATCTTGCTCGAGCAATTCGGTTGAAAAAAGTCCCGTATCAATAAATTCATGAATCGGCACGTGCTGATCGCTGAGCAGTTCAAAGCCATAATCGTTGAAGGCAAGTGAAAAACTGATGCTTATTTTTCTTCCTATTCGATAGGCGAGGAGTGAGGCGATTCCTTCATGCACAGCCCTGCCTTCGAATGGGTAGATGATATGATGAAATCCTTCTGAGGTTTTAAAAACTTCTACCAATAGCTCATCCTCCAGAGGTACATGCGATCGCATTCGCTGCAAGCCAAGAATAGGCTGAATAAAAGAAAGTTCAGGATGTGTTTCCAGCAGCTCATTCGAATTCTTTTCAGCAACTTGAAATTGCTTGCGAAGCATTACACTCATTTGTGAAGACAGTGGAAGCCTGCCGCCCAACCACACGGGTGTGCGGCCACTGGCTGCTTCAGACTTGCGCACCATTGCGGTCATGTCTTTCACTTTGAGCAGTTGCAGGCTGAGTCCTGCAAACCAAAAGTGATCGCCTTCTTCCAATTGCGAGATAAAAGATTCCTCAACGTGGCCGAGCATTCCGCCTTTGCGAAGTTTGACCAGCATGAGTGTATCACTCACTATGGTACCTATAGACATGCGATGACGGCTAGCGATGCGCGGTTGTTCAACTTTATACAGACCGTCTTTAAGAGCAATTTTGGAGTATTCGCTGTAGCTTCCAAGTGAGTTCCCTCCCACAGCTGCAAAGCGCACTATCCAGTTCCACTCCCCTTCGGTTAAAT
The DNA here is from genome assembly GCA_044348775.1 of Flavobacteriales bacterium. Lineage (GTDB taxonomy): Bacteria > Bacteroidota > Bacteroidia > Flavobacteriales_D > Sanyastnellaceae > JAIBBG01. The sequence goes on from JBIKSC010000004.1 coordinate 27,792, forward strand.
CAGCGAAGCAGCAAGTTTCTTTTACTTCACGAAAAGTGTTTTCACTATCGAAGCCCTCTCCGCAGGCAAGGGTTACGATGTATTGAATCAATACATCGAAGCAAAGAGTTAGCGGAGGTTTACTCTCGATGTAGTTGTCATCAATGGCCTGGCGCAGTGCAGAGGCTTCAATAAGCTCAAGCGAATGCGTCGGTAAAAAGTAGATCTTGCTCTTAGCATCCGGCCGGTGGCCGCTGCGACCGGCGCGTTGCACAAAACGGGCAACACCCTTGGGCCCTCCAATTTGAATGATGGTTTCGACCGGCGCGAAGTCAACACCCAAATCCAGACTGCTCGTGCATATTACAGCTTTCAATCTGCCTTCGTAAAGTGCTTCTTCTACCCAAGCTCTAATTTCTTTGCTAATGCTGCCATGGTGCATGGCCATCACACCTGCCAACGAGGGGTCGAGCTCAAGCAACGTTCGATACCATATCTCACACTGCGACCGAACATTCGTAAAAATGAGTGTGGAAGTACTTTGATGAATAACGGGTAATAGGCTTTTCGCCAGTCGTGTTCCCAAGTGTCCGGCCCAAGGCATGCGTTCTGCTTTTTCGGGAAGTATAGAGATAACTTCATACTGTTTTCGGATATCGCTGCGTATGAGTCTTCCTTCCGTTTTAATACCCAGAAGGCATTTCATGGCTTCCGGAAGATTACCGATGGTGGCTGAGATGCCCCAAATTAGGAGTTGAGGAGAAAGTGTTTTTAATCGGCTCAAGGCAAGTTCGACTTGCACGCCCCGCTTAGTGCCCATGAGTTCATGCCATTCGTCAGCAACGATGACTTCAAGTTGTCCGAAAAGTTCGCCCGCATTTTTGGAGCAGAGCATTAGGTGAAGGCTTTCCGGGGTTGTAATAAGAATATTAGGAAGGGACTTGAGCTGTTTTGCCCGTTTTGAAAGTCCTGTATCGCCTGTTCGAATGTCGATGGACAGTGAGCTCTCTAAACCGCTAATTGCGCGGCTGGCCGATTTCTCTATTTCTGCTGCCAGCGCACGGATGGGCGATATCCACAAGAGACGCAGACCACTTATTTTTTTGCTGCTATCTCGATAGCGCGCAATAGTTGGTAGAAGTGCGGCATAGGTTTTTCCGCTTCCTGTTGGTGCATTAATCAGTCCGTGCTCCCTTCTCTCCTGAGCCCGCCAGCTTTCCAATTGAAATGGTGCAGCATTCCAATCCATGGATCGAAACCAATGAATACAGGAAGTTGATGATTCAGAGATAGAATGTGCGGAACTCAAAGTTTTTTGCTCATTTTTGCCTCGGAAGACGCTTGGTTCATTTAGGCACCATTTTGGTTACTTCTTCCAACAAACAAAAGAACACATGAAAAAGTTATTTCCTTTTTTGATTTTAGCGTTCATCGCAATGTCAACGGCACAGGCTCAAACCGAAAACGATTACAAGGACCTACTCACCTTATTTGTGACCGAGAAATACGAGAAATGCCTTTACAAGGCGGAAGGTTATACCCTCGATGAAAAGACCAAGAAGGATCCATTGCCGTACATGTTTATGAGTCGTTGCTTTTACGAAATGTCGAAGCGCGACGAGTTCAAGGAGAAATACCCAAACGCTTTCAAGGATGCTATGAAGTATATTTCCAAGTATGGAAGCAAGGACAAGGAGAAAAAGTACCTGTCGGAGTATGAAGATTATATAGCTCAAATCCGAGCTGCGGCGATAGCTCAAGCGGAAACGATGATGGATACCCAGAAATACAGCAAGGCGAAGCAGTTGTATGATCAGTTGTTGGATATTGACCCGAACGATGCCGGCGCTCAGCTAATGATGGGCGTAGTGCAGGGCTTGTTGAAGGCTAAGAAGGAGTCGGAATTGGCTCTGGCCAAGGCCAAGTCAATTCTGGTTGAGAAAAAGGCAGGGCAGGCGCAGGAGGAACTTTACTTATTGAAATACGCTCTTACCATGCATGCAACCAGTTTGGCCGGTACAAGCAAGGAAGCTGCAAAGGAGTGGTTAGATCTGGGACTGGAATATTTCCCGGACGACAAGGAATACAAATTGACTTACGATACGATTGTAGGATAATGGAAAATTGAAGGGCCGCAAGGCCCTTTTTTCTTAGTCTCTCGGTGAGCGGTTGAACAAGATGTAGCCGAAATTGAAAATAAAACTCCAGGGCTCATCTTTCTTGTCGTAGTAATTAGCGCTTAAACTTATCGGGCCTAGTGGTGTGTGGCCTACAAGTGCTCCTGATGCCATGTAATATTGCTTCAACTCAGCGCTGTAATCAGCTTTTCCAAGGCTGTTATTCTGAATGGAGTAGTAAGGCTGAAATACATAACCCTCCAGTCGTAACTCTATCTTTTTTGTGATGCGCGCCACATTCATCAGTCCACAGGCAACATATTGGTGAGCTCTGAATTGGGGCATGAAATACGTTCTGCTCTCCGGAATTGGATTAAATGCGGGCGCGGCAATGATGGAGGAAATGTAATTATCAAAGAAGTCCTGATTGCTAAATACACCCTCTAAAAGGAAGCCCGACTTGAGGTGTCTGGAGCTGAGGAAATAGTTTTGGTAGTTTAGTTTGAGACTGTACCAATTGTGCGACTTTTGAGTAGTGTCGCGGACTTCGGAGGTAGATCCCGGTATAGTGAATTCCTCGCCCTGCACACTTTTCAGGCCTATTTGGATGAATGATCCTGAGCTAGCGAATTGTTTTCTGTTAAGGGTGCTTCTTTCATAACTGAGTCGGCCAATCCAGGCATTGAACTCTGTTTTATCCGCTGTATCGGTAGAGATAAAGTTGGTAATTTGATAGTACTCATCAAATTGATGTGTATAGAAAGTTTCTGCTCGAAAAATCCCTTTGGATCCTGCCGGTAATGAAATTCCAAAGTTGCCGAATCGTTCATTGATGAGAATGTATGATGGCTTAACATCTTCGAAAAAGGTAGATAGGCTTTTGTAGTAATCCCATCGATTGAAGGTAAAACCACCCTGAATGGAAACAGGGATTTTAGCGGAGATATCCCAACGTATATCGCTGTGAATAGAACCGTAAAAACGGCCGAAATAACTGTTGGTGCTTAGTGTTGTGGAAGTGAGCCCAAACAAATTGTACTTCAAACCAATAAAACCTGTATTAATCGAACGCGATGAAAAATTCCCTCCAAAGGCCAGTTCTAAATCCTTTTCTTTTTTTACATCCAGATTCAGAGCGAAGGTTTTTTTGTCAAGGTTGTAGCTAGTTGTAGGAAATATGGTATTGATCTTATCGTCCCCGAATAATTTGAAATATCGGGCCTTTAAATCATCAAGGGGAACAGGAGCGTCTTTTCTAACCATGATTTTTTGCACGTATCGACGCTGTGTTTTTTTTAGTCCTTCGATGGAAATTTGATCAATGATTAATGCAGGGAATTTTGATTGAAAA
>JBIKSC010000341.1:0-2646 GCA_044348775.1 Flavobacteriales bacterium
GCGAAGCCCGAGAAAATCGCACCCGACACGAAGTAAGGAGGGAAGATAGTGGTGTGCCATCCCGGAACGATTGAGGTAGCAAAGTCCATCGATACAATCGAGTGAACTGAGAATACGAGTGGTGTAGCAATACCTGCCAACACAAGTGATATTTCTTCAAAACGAGTCCAGTGCTTGGCACGACCGGACCAACCAAAACTCAAAATGCTGTAAAACTTCTTCATCCATGGCTTGCTCACACGGTCGCGAATTGTAGCAAAGTCAGGAATGAGACCGATGTACCAGAACACCAATGAAACCGAGAAGTAAGTCGAGATTGCGAATACGTCCCACATCAACGCAGAGTTGAAGTTGGGCCACAACGAACCGAATTGGTTAGGCAAAGGCAACGTCCAGTAGGCCATCCATACACGTCCCATGTGAAACACAGGGAATACAGCTGCCATCATTACCGCGAAAATCGTCATCGCTTCAGCCGAGCGGTTGATAGCCATGCGCCAGCGTTGACGGAACAATAACAACACAGCTGAGATGAGGGTTCCGGCGTGACCGATACCTACCCACCATACGAAGTTGGTGATATCCCAAGCCCATCCCACTGTTTTATTGAGACCCCACGATCCGATACCCACGCCTACCAAGTAGCTGATAACACCCACTCCGTACAACGCTACGATGAGCGCGATGGTGAATGCGATCTTCCACTGCTTAGGCGCCGGACCTTCAATTGGAGCGACGATATCGTTTGTGATATCATGGTAGGTCTTGTGACCCAGGATCAACGGCTTTCTTATGTTGGATTCTTTGAACATCTCGGTTGGTTTCTTAAAGGTTTAAGCTTCGTTTGCTTCGATGTTACGCACTTTCGTCATGTAGTAAATGTTGGGCTGAATTCCCACTTCTTCCAATGCGTGGTATGAACGCACGTTGCCTGCGCGTTTAGCATTCTTAGATGTAGAGTCGTTCAGGTCACCAAATACGATTGCGTTGGTTGGGCAAGCTTCAGAACAAGCTGTCTGAATCATTCCATCGAGAACAGTAGTGCCGTTGCGCTTCGCTTCAGTCTTACCTGCCTGAATACGCTGCTGACACATGCTGCATTTTTCCATTACGCCGCGCGTGCGTACTGTAACATCAGGGTTCAACACCATGCGGAGAGTGTCGTCTTGTGCAGGATTCACCATGGCGAACTTATCATTCGTTACATAGTTGAACCAGTTGAAGCGACGAACTTTATATGGACAGTTGTTTGCACAGTAACGAGTACCGATGCAACGGTTGTAAGCCATGTTGTTCAAGCCTTCATTACTGTGAACTGTAGCGGCAACCGGACATACTGTTTCGCAAGGAGCGTGGTTACAGTGCTGACACATCATCGGCATGTGAACCGTGCGTGGATTTTCCTCCGGGCTTTCCATTTCGCGGTAAGCGCCGATGGTTCCCATGCCTGTAGCTTCCTTCGTATTAGCAAGCGTATCAGCAACATCAATCGTTTGATGCTCTGATGAGAAGTAGCGGTCGATACGCATCCAGTGCATATCGCGGTGACGCAATACCTCGTCTTTACCTACCACAGGAACGTTATTCTCGGTGTGACAAGCTGTAATGCAAGAGCCACAACCCAAGCAAGAAGTAAGATCAATGGTCATACCCCAACGGTGACCTACACCCTCCACAGGGTGGTCGCGCCACAAATCAACTTCACGTATTCCTTGACGGTCATTCACGTCGATTGCACCGTCCTTGTTCACGTCTTCGTGAATAGGCAATGTAACTGCAAGATTGTAAGAAGCCTCACCACGCTTAGCATCCTTCTCTGCAAGGTAGGTAGCTATTACCGTTTCCTTGATAACAGAATCACGGCCCATAACGGTAGCGTGCATCTGTGTTGTGGCAATCGAATAAGTACCTGGAGCTGAAGCAATCGTTACATCACTGCTTGAATATGCTGCGTGTCCGGCATTCATCGCAACCATTGGATAAGCGTTACCTCCGATGGCCTGACGCTTATCGCCCTCCATCAAATGAACACCTGCCTTACCGGTTTGATATGCTGCCTTTCCGATTTCTTCATTACCTGCACCACGTCCGTATCCAAGTGCAATACCGATGGTCTTACGCTTCTGGCCGGGAACAGGCATTGCAGGCAAAGTAACAGACTTGCCATTTACGGTTACCGTAACAAGTGATGCACAGTCGCACTGACCGATGTACGTTTCCAGACCCATTTCCTTCATATCGGCAGGGGCCATGGTCACGTAGTTATCCCAGGTTACTTTGGTTATTGGATCGGGAGTTTCCTGCAACACCGCGTTATTCGCGTGGTTACCGGCACCCATGGTTACTTTCTGATAAAGTGTTACTTCCCACTCGCCTGCTTTCGCTGAAGAAACAGCCGCGAGAGCATCTGAGATGTTCATCGACGGAGCAGCAGGAGCTGGAGCATCCACAGGAGCAGCAGGAGCAGGCGCGGCGTCAACAGGAGCAGCTGCAACAGCAGCTATTACTAATGCACCGGCAAAAGTTCCGTTATGCACTGCAGTATTCCATGCCGCATCAGACTTAATCATCGCTGCGGTGTATGCACCGTTTTGCGTTGCGCGCATATAGTCGTAGTAAGCAGAAGCGTTGTCGCTCCAGCGCAAG
>JBIKSC010000082.1:0-9919 GCA_044348775.1 Flavobacteriales bacterium
CCCTTTACAATACAATCGAGCTGCTTATTGATTGCAGCCTGGTGCGTAAGCATCAATTTGGTCAGAATACAGCCCACTATGAGCGTGCCTTTCAAAACCAGCAGCACGATCATATTATCCTAACGGATAGCAATGAAGTATTGGAGTTTTGTGATCCCCGTATTCAGAGCATAAAATCAACGTTGGAAGAGATTTTCGGCATTGAAATCCATCATCACTCACTGAATTTCTACGGACGCCGAAAGGGTTAGGCATTTTCGCGCTACTTTCGCGTGTCTTTTTTTTTAAGCCGTGAACAACAAAGTAGATATTCTCCTCGGGCTCCAGTGGGGCGACGAGGGCAAAGGGAAATTAGTCGACGTTCTTACACCTCGATACGACATCATCGCACGCTTTCAAGGTGGGCCAAACGCAGGGCATACGCTCGAGTTTGAAGGCACTAAGCACGTGTTGCATACTATACCATCGGGAATATTTCACAGCCATGTGACGAACTTGGTCGGTAATGGAGTGGTAATCGACCCTGTGGTTTTTGCCAAGGAAATCGATGCGCTTGTAGCTAAGCAGGTTCCTGTGAGAGAGCGCTTGCTTATTTCACGCAAAGCACACGTCATTGTTCCTACACACCGTTTGCTCGATAGGGCTAGCGAAGCTTCCAAGGGAGAAAGTAAAATCGGCTCAACGCTCAAGGGTATAGGTCCAAGTTACATGGATAAAACCGGACGCAATGGTCTGCGTGTTGGTGATTTGTTGAGCAACGATTTCAACACACGCTATGAGGCGTTGAAACACAAGCACCTGCATTTGCTTAAAGGCTTTGAGGGCCATTACACTGCTGATGCAGCAGAGCTTCAAACGATGGAAGAGGAGTTCATGCGCGGAGTTCAGGTTATTCGCGAGCTTACGATTATAGACAGCGAGCATTATATCAACAAGGCACTCAAAGAAGGAAAGCGTATTCTGGCTGAAGGTGCGCAAGGTTCGATGCTCGATATCGATTTCGGAACGTATCCCTTCGTCACATCATCAAATACAGTGGCGGCCGGAGCCTGCACAGGGCTTGGCATTGCGCCCAACCGAATAGGAGAGGTGATTGGTATTTTCAAGGCCTACACCACCCGTGTAGGTGGTGGTCCGTTTCCAACTGAATTGAATGATGAAACCGGTGAGGCCATGCGTAAAGTTGGCAACGAATATGGCTCTACCACCGGCAGAGCCCGTCGTTGTGGCTGGGTCGATTTACCGGCAATGCGCTATGCCTGCATGATCAATGGCGTTACTCAGCTCATCATGATGAAGGCCGACGTGTTGAGTCAGTTCGATACGATTCGCGTTTGCACTCATTATAAAACTGCAGCCGGTAACACGGAAGATTTGCCATTCGATATTTCTCCTTCGCTCATCGAGCCGGTGTATGAAGACCTCAAGGGTTGGGGAGCTGATTTAACGGCTATGCGCGAGGAGTCAAGTCTGCCGTCAGAACTATCAGATTACATCACTTACCTCGAAGAACAGCTGGAAACCCCAATCACTGTTGTAAGTGTGGGTCCGGACCGCACTCAAACCATTGAGCGAAAGCCGGCAATAGTGTGAGTTGATTTTCGTTGAAGTCGGGTTAAAAAACGTTTTTCTCATGCAACACTGGTGTTACACATTTCTGGTTGTTCTCTTGTTGCAGACGTCGATGCTGTGCGCACAAGGAAGTGGCCGACGTGTTAAGCTGGTGCATACCGATGAGTTGCGATACGATAAGGCATTGGTCGATGCTCAGCGCTTGCTAGGGAATGTACATCTCGAGTTGGAAGGCACATCCTTTTTCTGCGATAGCGCTTATCTTTTTGCGAACGACGATTTTGATGCGTTCAGCAATATTCGAATTCTGGAGGCATCCGGCAGCACGGTGAACTCTGATTTTCTACACTTTGATAAAGCGCTCAATACTGCTGTGCTCACAGGCAATGTTGTACTGCGTGACCGCGACATGACTTTAACCTGCAACGGCTTAACTTACCTGGTGAAGGAGGAAGTAGCACGCTATGTTACCGGCGGTCGAATAGTCTCATCAACCAATAAGAATACACTCACAAGCCGCAACGGTACCTACAATGGTAAAACAGAGGTGTTCAACTTTAAGCGCGATGTAGTGCTGAAAAACCCTTCTTACACCGTTCGCACAGATACGATGCAATATCGCAGTGTGAATGAGATCACGACATTTCTTGGGCCTACATCGATTGATGGTGATAGCGTTTCGATTTACTGCGAAAATGGATATTACGATTCACGCAAGGACGAATCCCGTTTCGGAAAGAATGCTTGGGTGCGCGATCGAACCACGATTTTGAATGGTGATAGTCTATACTACAATGGTAAATTGGGATTTGGTGAAGTGTTTCGCAATGTGCAAATCAGAGACACAACACAGACCTTCGAGATTTGGGGCGACTACGGTAGGCACCTCGAAAGTAATGAGCTTAGCTTCGTAACCGGGCATGCGATGTTGCTTGAAGTGATGGATGGTGACACGCTGTTTATGCATGCCGATACGTTGAAGGCATTGCCCGACACACTTCACAACCAGATTGTTTATGCCTATCATGGCGTGCGCATATTCAAGAATGACTTACAAGGCGTTTGTGATTCTGTTGTCTACTTGCAGAGCGATAGTTTGCTTTGGATGTATCGGAGCCCAATAGTGTGGAGCGCACAGAATCAAGTGACAGGCGATACGCTGAAATTGGGCTTGAGCAATCAGGCGCTTGATAAGGCGTGGGTAATGGGCAATGCGTTTATTGTGTCTGATGCAGAATCGAACGACAGCATTCAAGGTCCTGAAATTCGATTTAATCAAATCAAAGGAAAGTCCGCGACTGCTTCATTCGTGAAGAGTGAGTTAGAATCTGTATGGGTCGATGGCAATGGTGAGTTGGTTTATTATCCAACCGATGATAAGCAAGGTAAGCCCCAACCGATGGGAACAAACCAGGGAGAGTGTTCATCCATACTTATTCGATTCAAGGATGGAGAGCTTTCTTCGTTGCGCATGGATGGACAACCGAAATCGGTGTTTAAATCGAATCGATTCGCCGGCACGGAGCCCTTGTTGTTGCGTGACTTTAAATGGCTTCGCGACCAAAGGCCGCGAAGCCGTTATGACATCTTTCTGAAGTGATCAAAACTTGTGACTGAAGCCAATGCTAAATGCGCGACCGGGGCTCATGCGGCTAAACGTTTGTGGTGTTGCCTCATAGCTTTGGTAGTTGTATTCCCAGGCATCGTTGAGCAAATTGCTGATTCGAAAATCAATCGAACTGCGCTTTTCTTCTCCGAATTTTTTCGATGCACTGAAGTTCAAGCTGTGGAATGATTCGAAGTAGATATCAGGAAACAGACCAGTACCTACGATATAAAGTGTAGGACCTTTCACGTTGTAGAATAATCCGGCATCAATACCCAAGCTGTCGTTTGTATAGGTAAAGCCCGCATTGATAACATAGGGCGATTGACCGGCCATTTCTCTGGTGTTTTCGATGGTTTGGCCAGCTTTCTCGTATTGCTTGCGTGAGTTGAATTCGAGTTCAGTCATTTCGATTTTCGATTGAACCATCGTCACGTTTACATTGAAAAGAATTTTGTTGAGTGTTGATGCGATAAAGCCAAGGTTTTTGCGGGCTTCCAATTCTACACCCACTACTTGACCATCGCCTACGTTGCGCGGTTGGAATTCTGAGATTGTTGCTTGTGCTGGAATGCGCACCATTTCAATGGGTTTTTCGAATTTCTTGTAGAATGCGCTCACAGAGAACATCTGTCCCTCGTCGCCAAACGATTCCCAGCGAAGATCGAGATTGTCAATTCGCGTTTCAACTAAGTTTCCTTCCCAAGTATTAAGGTATGTAAAAAGACTTCCGTTGAAGATACGGTTGGTAATAGGGTCGAGAATTTGCGCATACGAAAGTTCTTTGAAGGAAGGACGTGCTATTGTCTTGGTATACGAACCACGTATGTTCTGGCTTTCGTTGGCTGAATAAATCACATTCAAGGATGGGAAGAAGTCGAGCGCATCAAGTACCTTTTCATTGTCGAGGTTATTACCGTTGATGGTGTCGCCGCTTGCCCAGGTCTGGTCGCGACCGGTATGGCGCTGAACATAATTTTCTGCACGCACTCCAATTATTGTTCTCCAGCGCTTATTCAAGCGAAGGTCATTTGAAACATAACTGGCAGTGTTGATTACATTACTGCTGTATGCATTTGAGTTGGGGTAGTTGTTCCCGGAAGAGTAGTAAATACTATTGTTTTCGCTTGGGAAAATGTTTTCAGGTTTAAGTACTTCATCAGGTGTAGGATTTGGCCAGTTTTGAGTTCCTAAGAATAGAATATCGAAAAGTAGAATTTCATATTCACGTTGTTTGAATACTTGCGATGCGCCGAACTTCAATTTCCCTTCCTTTTCTCGAAAATCATAAGTCTTAGTAAGGTCTATGCGCGCATGTGCGTTGAACTCCAAAAGTGAACGCCAAATACGCGCTGGATTCCCCCCATCACCAGCGCTGAACAGCGTATCAGCAGGTTTTTGAGTAAATGGTGTTCGACGAATGTCGGGGTCGCTATTCGATGAACGCGTACCTGATATTCTCCAATCAATGTCCCATTTCTTCTCCTGTAATATATGAGTTCCGGAAAGAAGCACATTGGTCAATGAGCGCTGGTTGTATTCGAGATTGTCTGAAGCGGCGATATAGCCCGATGCCCCAACGGCTTCTCCGTTGTTTTCTATTCGGAATTGTGCTGCTCTGCTTTCACCGTTTTGAAGGTGCATAGCATTAAGTCGGTACTTGTTGAATTGGGTTTTGTAGGCGAGTCCACCCAGCAGGCCAATAAGTACATTGCGCTCCCCTAATTGTCCTGATTGAGTCGTTGTATAAGTCAATTCGTAGTTAGAAGAGTCGATTGACCTAAGATATTCTCCATATTTTATATCGTCATAATAGCGATATTCATTTTTATACGATGCGGAAAACAAATAACCCAGCTTACGAGGTCCCGAATTTTCTTTACCTAGATCCAACTGATTGCCGAAGCTCACGGAAGCGCTATAGTCGGCTAGGCTAGTCGCTTTCTTAGCACCCAGCTGCGGATTGAAACTCGATACGAAATCGCGGATTTCTTCATCTGTTGCGCTTCCAATGGGTGTAGGTATTTCACGCTTGTTCGCACCTGCCGGTAGTGTTCGAGTTCCATCATCGAAGCCCAGAAAATCCGTTTTTCCTCCATCATATGTCAGGAAGTTACTATTGAAGTGCATGGCAGGATTGTAGGAAGTCGAGATACCCACATTAAAGATTTTCTTTTCAGGAAATGACTTTGTTTCAACATTGAGAAGACCACCTGTAAAGTCAGCCGGTTGATCGGCCGTAAAGTTTTTGGCCACCACGATGTTGTCGATGAGGTTCGTTGGGAAGATATCCATCTGCAAACTGTTACGGTCAGGGTCGAGTCCCGGTATTTCAGTTTGGTTGAGCGTAGTCTTTGTGTAGCGGTCACCAAGCCCGCGCACATAAACGTATTTGCCGTCTTCAACGGAAACACCCGTTACGCGCTTGGCCGCTTCAACGGCTGTTGCATCTCCAACTTTTTTGAATTGTGCAGAAGAAATGCCGTCCAGCAAGGCGTCGGCGTTTTTCTTCATGTTCATCAGCGATAATTCAGAAGTGCGAATGGCTTCTGCTGAAATCACTATCTCTTTCAGGTCAGCACCTTTCTGACTGAGGAGCACTTGTTCCAGCGCAGTTACATCGCCACTTTTGATGATTACGTTCTCGATAATTACTGCAGCGTAAGAAACATACGATACGTTGATAGCATAGGTACCGGCCGGCAAATCAAGTGAGAAATTACCATCGAGATCGGTTACGGTCCCTGTAGTTGTTCCCTCTACGGTTACAAATGCACCAATTAAAGTTTCGTTCGTTTCGCGATCGCTAACGGAACCTCGGAGGGTTCCCTTTTGAGCCATTAATACAGGGCTAACAATAAGAAAATACAGAAGAAAGAATGGGTGTTTGAACATGGTGTTTTTTAAATGACGAACAGACATCCTCTTTCGGGAATGTCTGTTCGTAGATTTTTTGATATTTAATCGGAGAGCTTCTTGGGCATTGTCCCCAGGCTTACAGGCCGCTCATGGCACCGCTTTGTGCAGTCCATGTCCAACCCAAAGAGCTGATGGTAGCTTGTGGAGTTGTTCCGACGGTTACACCTGCTGGTATTGCTCCGTTTACGTGGTTCTGCAAGCTGTCAGCAGGAACGTTGAACTGGATGTTCTCGAATGTAACACCTGCAGCAGTAACGTTGTTGATGTCTTGTGTAGCATCGATGTCAGTGAAGAACAAGTTGCTCAATGCTACAATTGAATTGTTATCTACATTGATGAGGTCAACACATACTCGACCGTCGAATGTAGCTTTGATGCTACCGTTGCTGATAGCGTGACCAGCGCTGGCTGAACCTTCCGGACCATCGAGTTCGAAGCTGTGACCGATAGCGCCAATAACTACGAAGTTATTCAACGAACCGCTCCAAGCTTGGTCTGTATCGATACCGTCATCACCGCAATTGAATACAACCGCGTTTGATACGTTTACAGAACCACCGAACCACTCGATACCGTCGTCCTGATTGCCAACTACTTCAACGTTTTCGATAGTTGTACCGTTACCAACGCCGCCAAGTGTTAGACCATTGATTTCATTGCCTGCGCCGATGTTAGTGCCGCCATGACGAATCGAGATGTAGCGAATGGTTCCAGAGTTATCAGCAGCGTCGTTGCCACCGTAAAGTCCGTTAGGATCTGAAGTTGGGATACCCTCAATTTGAACTTCGCTAACATCGCCTACGTCATTTGAAGCAGAGATGGGAGCTTTACCCAAAATGATTACACCACCCCACAAACCGTTTACGGTTGACTCGAGGTTTGGACTTGCGAAGTTGCCAGCAGCCATATCAGCGTAGTCGATTTCGTCAGCAACAGAAGTGAAGATGATTGGTGAAGTAGCAGTTCCGTTAGCGTTCAATTTACCGCCGCGTGCAACCAAAAGAGCCGTTGCATTGGCGCCTGTACCAGCTTCACCTTTGATGATAGTGCCAGGTTCAATAGTGAGTGTTGCACCCGCTGTAACGGTAATGCGACCTGCCAACTGGTAGATAGTACCTGCTTCCCAGGTTGTGTTGGCTGTGATGTTGGAGGTTACAACGACTGTACCCGGAGTTTCAACCGGTGGAGTTACTGTGTCGTCGGTGTCATCTTCTTTGTCTTTTTTGCAAGACGTCAAAACCACGGTAGCTCCAAAGAACCACATGGCGATAAACTTGAGGTGTTTCATTTTTTAATTGGTGTTTGATTTGCGCTGCAAAGCAATTTTCACCAAACCACTTCCATGTTACACGGATTTTAAGAAATAGCACACTTGTGTTAAGGAAATGTCACGCAAGGTTAAGAGTGTTATGTCGGCTAGGTCTCAATCACCTATTTTTCAGATGGTTGTCTATCTCTTGTCGTATGAGTTCCAATTCTTTTTTGGAGAACTCCTCACCCTTGTCTTTTCCTCCGATGATCGAAAAGCTCACGTATTTTTTCGGATTCACTCGCATATCATTCAAGAGTAAATCAAGGCTGTGCGACGCCTGCACAACTTCATTATGGAGAGAATCAGACTGAACCAGTTTACCCAAACTACCTTTTCCGCTGTTAATCTGTTCTGTTATTTTCTGCACTCCTTCCAGAGCGTGATTCACTCTATTGATTGTCTGGGAAAGATTCAATTTGGCGAGAGAATCCGTAATCATAGATGCGTTTTGAATCACATTCGTAAGCTCTTCATTGTTTGAGCGAAGATTTTGGGATATGGAATTCACGTTGTCGAATATGGAACTGACCTTGCCTTTATTGCTTGCCAAAATCCCATTCAATTCATACGAAGTACGTTCGAGATTGGAAATGGTGTTTTTCAGATTATTGAACACCTGATTCAGGTCCTGTGTTTGTTCTTTGTTTAAGACACGTCGAATGTTGCTGATGAGTGTGTCAACGCTGGCGAAAAGTTGTGTTGATTTCTGTTTGAGTGGCTCAATTTGTTGCTTAACACTTTCAGCCAAACCCAGCGATATACTTGTTTGAAGTGTGTCTTTGTCGATTGCTTGTTCAGCGCTTTGGCCAAGCAAAACTTGTATTGCCTTTCCTCCGAATAAATCGGCGTCATAGATTTCTAGTTTGGTATCCTTTGGAATGTTCAGGTTTGCATCTCGAAGAAGCACTTCTACCAGGATACGCCCACTGCCGTCGTCGTGTAAGCGAACCGATTTTACGATTCCGATTTTGTAGCCATTCAGAATAACAGGATTGGAGGTTTGCAGTCCGGCAGCGTTATCATAAACGCCATAAAACTTCTGTTGCTTTTGAAATAAATTGACTCCTTTCAGATAGCTCAAGCCGAAGTAAAGCAGCACTACAGAAACCACTACAAGCACACCAATAAGAAACTCGCGTCTGATTTTCATTTCTTTTGAGTTAGGGTAACGGCTTTGGCCAGGTCAATACGCTGGTTGTCTTCAAACGCTACGATGAACGCATCTTTAAAACCGAATTCGATTACTTTATCGCGTATCACCTTTGCCTCGGCATAGCTGTCGGTTGTGCCCGAAAGGTATTTATAAATGCCGTTGTGCACATATTCCTCGACGTTCTTAATGCCTTTGAATTCGGAAGCGTCCGGTTTCAATGATTTGGCAGAGGTTAGAATTTGGATCTGGAATTTAACACCCTTCGAAATGTTTTTGCTCGGCACATCGGAAGGCTTATTGATTACCAGTCCTGTTGGGTTAGCGTCGGTTTTTGCACTGCTAGGCTTGGTCTCTGTTTTGGGAGTTTCTGCTGAAGGCTTAACGTCCGCCTTTGCTTCTGTTTTTATCTCCGTTTTTGTTTCTGTCTTGGCTGGAGTCTCAGCAGGCTTAGGTTTATTCTCTGTTACAGGGGTTTGCGTTTTCGCGCCAACCGAGGCAGTTGTGTTTTCAGTCTGTTTCGTGTCTTTCTTCTCGGGTTTTATCTCTGGCACTTTCACCGGCACATCAACAGGAGGTTTTGCAGATGGGGATTCCTTTTCTTTGAAATCGCGGAAGGCTCTGTAGATAGCTGATGCCATGTATGTCTTCCCTTCGTCGCTGTGCAGAAAATCTTCCTCGTCGGGGTTGGTTAAGAATCCGAGCTCCACGAGAATGCTGGGCATATTAGTGAAGCTGATGACGTAATAACCGGCTTGTTTCACGCCACGATCTTTTCTTCCCACCCGTGTGCGGAATTGATCTTGAACATTTTTTGCAAGGTTGATACTCTTATCTAAAAACGCGTTTTCGCGCATACTGAGAATGATATAGGTATCGGGGCTTTTCGGGTCGAAGCCCTTGTAGTTTTTCTCGTGATCTTTTTCAAGATAAATGGATGCATTTTCACGCATCGCTGTTTTCAAACTTTCTTCCGACTTGTGCAAGCCCATTACGAAAGTTTCTGCACCTGAGGCCGCTTTGTTGTCGTTAGCGTTGCAGTGGATAGAGATGAACAAATCGGCCAGTGATTCGTTGGCAATTTGCACGCGGCGGGCAAGCGTTGGAAAGACGTCAGTTTTGCGCGTATATACAATTTGAACATCGGGGTAATGGATGCGTATGTATTCGCCCACAATCAGCGCCACATCCAGGGAAACATCTTTCTCCGTTTTTACGAGTCGTCCGGTTCCCAGATTTCCGGGGTCGCTGCCACCGTGACCCGGATCGATAACCACGATGAATTTTTTCTCGGCCACGGTCGATGGCAGAGTGTATGACATTAAAATGACACCCAGCACAAGAAAGAGCGCGGCAACAC
>JBIKSC010000336.1:0-2634 GCA_044348775.1 Flavobacteriales bacterium
ACGATGATATTCTGATTGGAGCCGGCGATAGTGTTGCCATTGAATACTTCGCCAATGGAAATAATTTCCAGGGTAATTCTCTGTGGGTTATCAATTGCGGTCAAAGTTCGCCAACCATCATTCCTGCACCGCTTACGACAGGCCTAGTGTGGTCGGGTGGATCCACGTGTGTTGCCACTGATCTGGACGGAACCTGGACGGTAAATGGTCCTGATGGTTGGGTGTTCTCGGACCCGACTCAAATGACTACCACATGGACTCCCTCACAATATGGCGTTTATGAGCTTTGTTTCTCCAATGCAAACTGTGCATTCGACTATTGCTATGAGATCGAATACGCTCAGGCGCCCACTATCACAATCACTCCAGGTAGTACTGTTGATCTTTGTGATACGGAGATATCCACACAATCGCTTGACGTGACAGATCCTTCGGGCAGCGGCACTATCTCATGGTCAGGCCCGGGTGTTATCGCTTCTCCAGACGGTTTCTCTGCGGTAGTAGGTCCCTATACGAATTATACAAACGGTACGATCACAGCCAGCATCACCAATGCATGCGGAACCTATAGTGACTCGTTCAGTGTGACGTATCAGCCTGACGTGCCCAATCCAACCATGCAGAATCAATTGCTTTGCGAGAATGGAAGCGTTACTCTTGATCCGATACCATCGAATCTAGACAATCCTGCGCTGCAATATGAATGGACGCCGGGTAACAGCACAGGCTCAACACTTCAAGTAACTGAGCCGGGCAGTTATACAGTAATCGTTTCGAACGACTGCGATGAGTCGAATCCGGTATCGGTGAATGTAAGTGGAGTTGCACCTGCGACTATAATAAGCGCCCCCAATGCCAGTGTCGTTGTTTGCGATGAGAACGTTACAACGCTTACCGTGCAGTACAATGAAGCAGCGAATTATAGCGCCTCATGGAGTGGCCCGGTTGATTCGCAAACAGCCAGCGTTGAAGCTGATCAGGATGGTCAATACTGCTACACTGTTACAGACAACTTTGGTTGTGACAGTGAAACAATAGGCTGCGTGAATGTCAATTTTTCGGATGTTCCTTCAACCACGTCGGGCAGCAGCGAAGTTTTGCCTTTGTGTCCGCGTGAGTGCAAGGATCTGATTGCCGATTCAAATGTGGATGATGCCACAGTGACCTGGTCTACCAATTGTAGCGGATATACGATAGGCGCTACCGGATCGGCTCTTGAGTATTGTGCGGATAATGTGCCCCAGAGTTGTTTGGGCACCGTGGTGACACTAACCGCTAACATTAGCAATGGTTGTGGAAGCACTCAAGCCACATGGCAAATTCAATCGAACGCATGCGAAGTTTTAATACCGAATATCTTTACACCCAACGGCGGCCAGGGCAATGAAACCTTTTTCATTGGCGGTTTGGATAAATATTCCGGTGCCGAACTTCAGATTTTCAATCGCTGGGGTCAGGTGGTGCATGAGAGCACCGATTACCGCAACGATTGGCGAGCAGCAGACATAAGCGAAGGAACATACTGGTATATTCTAAAGCTTCCATATGGAATTCAAACTGAATACAAGGGAGCGGTGCAAATACTTCGATAATACATTCCCAAAAGGCATAAAAAAGGTCGCGCATGTTCGCGGCCTTTTTCTTTTTCTACCTTCGCCGCGATGAGCAAAATAAAAACCGCATTTTTCTGTCAGCACTGCGGCAATCAATCGCCCAAGTGGTTGGGCAAATGCCCTTCCTGCGGCGAATGGAACTCGTATGTGGAAGAAGTGATTCAGAAGCAGGAGGCAACTGCCACGGGCATGAAGGTTACTCAAAAAGTAAATAAGCCACGACCCATTCACGATCTGGAGACCGCACAGCTTCCGAGGTTTCCCATTATTGACCAGGAGTTAAACCGGGTGCTGGGCGGAGGTCTTGTTCCCGGGAGCCTTATTTTGTTTGGAGGAGAGCCTGGCATTGGCAAGAGTACGCTCATGCTTCAATTGGCATTGAAGCAACTCAATTTATCGGTGCTTTATGTGAGTGGAGAAGAGAGTGAAGAGCAGATACGCATGCGCGCAGAGCGTCTTGGATTGGAAAATCCACGCTGTCTCGTGTTGATGGAAACATCTGTCGAAAACATTCTGATGCATGCGGAAGAATTGAAGCCTGATGTGCTCATTATCGACTCTATTCAAACCCTGTCTTCGCAGACCATTGAAAGCTCTCCCGGAAGCGTATCGCAAGTGCGGGAGTGTGCGACACGAATGATGAAGTTTTCGAAGGAGACCAATACCGTTGTTTTCCTTATTGGTCATATCACAAAAGAGGGAACACTGGCAGGCCCGAAGGTGTTGGAACATATGGTCGATACGGTACTGCAATTTGAAGGCGACCGACATCACATTTACCGACTGATGCGCACAACCAAGAATCGCTTTGGAAGTACGAATGAACTCGGTATTTATGAAATGCAGGGAGCTGGTTTGCGCGAGGTGGCTAATCCTTCCGAGATACTAATTCACTCACAAACGGAAGATCTCACGGGTTCAGCTATTGCCGCCACGCTCGAGGGAGCAAGGCCTCTGTTGGTGGAAATTCAGGCTCTCGTGAGTACTGCGGTTTACGGAACACCCCAAAGAAGCACTACCG
>JBIKSC010000337.1:0-2617 GCA_044348775.1 Flavobacteriales bacterium
GCTTAAGTCTCCGCTCGAGATAATTACTGCTGATGTCATGGATCCTGGAACAGCCTGAAACATGAGGCTATCATTAGCGACATCATACCCGGTATATTCAAAGACTTCTCCGTAAATAAGTGAGCCAACTGGCGTGCCTTCATGAACAGCGACCTGTATGGAAGAGAAAACGTCAGTTTGATTGATGTAAAAGGTATTTCCTCCGTACTCGTCTGCATCGAGCTGATAGGAACCAAATGCATCACCATAATCATTTGCATAGGTGCATTGGGTTACCGAAAATTCAGCAGTGGATGAATTATCGGAGAGATAATCTTCTTGTTCACTGCAAAAGGCTGTATTGCGTATGCTATAGTTTCCTAATTCAGAAGGAATAAATCCGGTCGTATTTCCAACGTCTGCTTTATGCAGAGGTAACAGTGAGTCAATGATGGAACTGGTCCAGGTTCCAAGAAAAACATTGTTGTGGAATATCTCTGAGAAGTACCCAATATTATTTACTTCGCTCAAACCGTTATTGTATATCATGGAATTACATGAAACCGGATAGACCTGATTGAAGGGAATCATGGTATATGGTACATAGGAAGAGCTTAAAATAGTTGTACTTATATTCCCTATGTGACTCCTTTCACTATTGATGTTAAAATTATTTCGCTCATCTACCTGAATGTTGTCAATAGCGAAACCTGAACCGAGATAGTCAACAGGTGATAATGCATTTGCAATACCCTCATTACGCCAGTAAAAACGAATGCGCACATCGGTTGCACCGGCAAAATCGTTCAAGCTGAGCAAAACTGATTTCCAGTCATCGGGATGCTCTGGCAGATTAGTAGTTGCTGCATTGTTTATATAATAAAGTTGAGGCGACCAAGAATCCCCACCGTTGTTGGATATGGCAACCCAAGCTTCGTCGAAATTTTCTAAATCAGGATTGAAAATATTGAAACGAATCGATGGACTGATAGCATTCGATAAATCAATGGATGGAGTTTCCAAGTAGGAGGTGTCATTCAAACAATTACAATCTGCATTGGAGTTTCGAATTCCTGCGAATAGATTATTATCTCCTGTTTCAGGCACTGGAAAGTACCCAACGCTGTTGCCTAGCTGTCTGTTCCAAACGCGAAATGATGCCTCGGATATACTGCCAACCTCTGTTGTAGAAGTTCCCCAGCCTTCTGGCAATACTCCCGTAACAGGGTCTGATGATTCGAAATCCTCGAATAAATAGACAAAGGATTGTGCATTTAGGTGTGATGCAGAGAGGGCAAGTAGTGCGATTAACTGCACTAAAACCATTTTCATTGAGCTTCTTTCCTTCAAGTAGAATGTAGTGGTTGATTCCATGGCACGGAAATTCAAGAATATCATGTTGGTTAATTGTTTTCGCCCGTAAAGGGTGAGGGTTAATTTAGTGTTGACGAATGTATATAAATAACATACACGCTCCGTCTCTTTCGGGTACGAATTTTAATCGAATCCTAAATTAAAAGACAGCGATTGAGTATTCGGGGTGATTTTATGAGAATTCGTATCCTGATCCCGGTATCGCTCTATGGGCTTTTTTTATCGGCTTTATGATTACACTGGCTGCCGCAGTTAGAGCCCAACTCATCATTAGTCCCAATAAAACCAATCCCCATTTGATCGTGACCACACTGCTTGGTCAGGAGCTGAGCGCACATAACATCTATGTAAATGTGACACAATTAATGGCTAGTTTTCATCATTGGTGTCCTTCGAATGTGCCAATTGTAACCTCGGTATGGAAGCGGATGTCCCAATTTCTAGCGGTGCGGCTAATCGATGATGGCTTCAAACCATTTCCATATTATCTGACCAAAGTGCTTTTATGGCCTTGTAATCAACGCATGTCTTTGATAGCAAATACAAGCCTTTTGTCTTCATTTCATTTCTTCTGCTATTATCGAATACCCTAGCGTGGAGAGTCACTTCTATCAAGTATCTCGAAATTTCACAATAGTCTTTTGTACAAAGGAGAACTACTGATGTATGTCGGCTGTTTTACTCTTGTATGTCATGGGTTCGAAGCTGTCAAATTCACTTCTTGCGCACTTAATGACTGCCAACAAGGTTATGAAAAAGAAAATCATTCTGATTGTATTATTGGTGGTTCTCATTCCCACTATCACACAACTCTTCACGCTTATGGCTTCTAATAAAACCGAGAAACAACCCTATACTGTGGTTAAGAAAGAAAAGGATTTTGAGATTCGATTTTATCCTTCTGCCACATTAGCAACCGTGATGACGACAGCATCGACATACAAGGATGTTGCCTCACCGGGTTTCAGAAAATTGGCAGGTTATATTTTCGGAGGCAATCAGGACGGTATGTCCATCGCCATGACAGCACCCGTGCATATAGACATGAGTGAGACAGGTTCGACCATGAGTTTCGTAATGCCGGAGGGAATGACACCCGAAAATCTGCCCAAGCCCAACGACCCTTCCGTGCACATCTCGACAACCAAACCCGAATACGTTGCTGCTATCCGTTTTGGTGGATATGCCTCCGACCAAGACATTCAGAAATACGCCGCCCGCTTGGAACAAGCGCTGCAGGAGAAGGGTATAAAACACAGCGGTC
>JBIKSC010000338.1:0-2591 GCA_044348775.1 Flavobacteriales bacterium
TCCATTGTAAAGATGTTTAATCTCTTGGCTTCTTAAAATAATTTACCTGTTCGCTGCTGCATTATATCAAAGAACTTTTCAACTTTTCCCGTTTCACTTTTTGAATTGGGGCGGCAAACATACTGTGGTCGCTTCGCTGTTTCCAAATTTATTTTCGTTGTTATTGAAAATATTTTTTTTCTGAAACCCTTAACTACACTGCTTTTGATGTTTGCCAAAGAACGTTGTTGTTTTCAAAAGCGGGTGCAAATGTACTCCTCTTTTTCATTCGCGCAAGTACTAAATAAAAAAAACGTCCGACTCCTGCGTTAATCACTGACTGCCAGCGCTAAGAAATTTAAAAATAATTTCAGATTCTCTTAAAACACAGTGCTATGAGGTTAAAACACCTCCTGAACTGACATGTTTCAAGGGTTGAGCGTCTGCTATATTCGCCACCTAATTAGATAAACGCCCTTCTTATGAATCTCCACGCTCGCAAAAGACCGTCGCAACATTTCGATAGCCGACAACCAAGGCCTGCAAGAAATCAGATGCTCATCGGTTTGAGGCCCTTGCAAGAAGCAATTCAGGCCGGCAGTGAGATTGACAAAATTCTCATACAGCGTGGTCTACAGGGCGACATTATTCAAGAAACCAAATTACTCATTCAGCATAATGCCATCCCCTTTCAATATGTACCTCAGGAAAAGCTAAACTCAATCACTTCTAAAAACCACCAGGGTATCATCGCCTTTGTTTCACCTATTACCTATGGGAATTTCGAGAACATTATAGCAGAAGTATTTGGAAAAGGAGAAACCCCGTTGCTTGTGATGCTTGATGGTGTTACCGATGTGCGCAACTTCGGAGCTATTTGCAGAAACGCCGAATGCATGGGAGCTCATGCTATTATTGTTCCTGAAAAAGGAAGTGCCCAAATCAATGAAGAGGCTATTAAAACATCAGCCGGTGCACTTTACAATATGCCCGTATGTCGAGTAAAATCAATCGCTCACGCGATTCAATTGCTTCAACACACCGGTATACGCGTTGTGGCATGCTCAGAGAAAACAAGGAAAGAACTTTACGAAATAAATCTACTGGATCCTACCTGTATTGTTATGGGATCGGAAGAGTCCGGTATTTCACCCGAAGTTCTTCGCAAGGCTGATGAAATCGTGCGCATACCTATGTCAGGCAAAACCTCATCGCTGAACGTTTCAGTGGCTTCGGGTATTATTCTTTACGAGATTTTGCGTCAACATAAGTTGCACGGCCTAGCTCAATCAAAAGTTTAACTTTCGTCATCTTCTTGCTATTTTTCTTTATTTTAGCTTTTTTTGAAACATATTTGCAGATTTCCAAGTAAGCGTCCGCACTTAATATTGAAGAAACCCCCTAAATGCTATGAATAAAGTTATTCTCTTTACCGCTTGTGCCCTTTTAGGGTGCATTTCATCATTTGCACAGTCTGCTACAATTAACCAAACTGATCGCATTTATTTCGAATTTGCCTCCTTCGATTTCAACAAGTATGCTGAATTACATGAAACGGTGAAAGCAGATGGGAACTTTATAATTGAAACGGCCTGTATCCCGGCTAAAGTAATTTGCGTCAAGAAAATGAACGCAAATTCGAATGTTCAGGCGTTCAAACAATTGGCAACCCTAAGTGGCCTGAATGCAACGGAGTGGTTGCAGGGACAAGAAGTCAATGCTTTTGACCAAAGATGTCTCGATGCACGAACAGGAAACTAAGCTCAACTGATATTCATTAATAACGCATTTTCTTAGATCAACTATGATACAATTCAACCTTAAAAATCTCCTTACAGCATTTATCGGCATAATTGCATTCCAAGGAGTACAAGCCCAATTGAGTGTGGATGTCTCGCTGACGCCGGAACAAATGGTGCAAAACCTTGTAGGCACAGGGGTGCAGATTTCAAACGTCACTATATCTGCTTGTGACAGCAGCTATGGTTATTATCAATCTGCGGGAACCGAAATTGGAACTTCGCAGGGTCTGCTGCTTACAACGGGCAAAGCCCTTTATTCCATCGGTCCGAATAATTCCATTGGTAACTGCTCTACCAGCGCAGGTACATGTGATTATTTTGACAATGATTGTCCAGGTAGCGCGCTGCTCAATCAAGCGCAAGATCGCACAACGTATGACGCGACTCAATTCGAGTTCGACATCATACCGCAGGGTGATTCTCTCAAATTCAAGTACACCTTCGCGTCCGAGGAATACAACGAGTGGGTTGGTTCACAATTCAATGACGTCTTCGGATTCTACATTAGTGGTCCCGGTATAGGCACTGACGTAAACATTGCCCTTATCCCTACCACAGGTCAAGTCGTGTCGATTAACACGATAAACGCTCTCAATAATCAAGCGTTCTATTACAACAACCAAAATCCACTTGGCCAATTCATACAGTATGATGGCTTTACTCGCAATTTGATAGCTAAGGTTGGAGGTCTATTTCCATGCGAAACATATCACTTGAAATTAGTTATTGCAGATGGTACAGACCACGTGTATGATTCCGGTGTATTCATTCAATCTATTGAATCGAATCCAATATTGGTCTCTACAGCAA
>JBIKSC010000339.1:0-2571 GCA_044348775.1 Flavobacteriales bacterium
GACGGCATGGGCTGCGCATTCAAAATTGAATCGCACAACCACCCGAGTGCAATTGAACCTTACCAAGGTGCAGCTACGGGCGTGGGTGGTATCAACCGCGACATTTTTACCATGGGCGCTCGTCCGGTGGCACAGCTGAATTCATTGCGCTTCGGCAAGCTCGACAACCCGCGCACAAAATGGCTCATGTCAGGAGTTGTGAAAGGTATCGGTGATTACGGTAATGCCTTCGGTATTCCGACTGTTGGCGGTGAAGTCTACTTCGACGAATCTTACCAGAGCAATTGCCTTGTAAATGCAATGTCGGTGGGTCTTATCGATACTAAGAAGATTATTTCAGCGAAAGCCAAAGGCCCCGGAAACCCTGTATTCATTGTGGGTTCAGCAACCGGAAAAGACGGAATCAAAGGCGCGTCATTCGCCTCTAAAGATATCACAGCGGAAAGCGCGAAAGACCTTCCAAGCGTGCAAGTGGGTGACCCATTTCAAGAAAAGCTTCTCCTCGAAGCGACGATGGAACTGGCTGATACCGATGCCATCGTTGGCATGCAAGACATGGGTGCAGCAGGCATCACCTGCAGCACGTCAGAAATGAGCGCCGGCGGCGGAGTAGGTATGGACATTCATCTCGACAAAGTTCCAACCCGCCAGGCCGGCATGCAGCCATTCGAAATCCTCCTCAGCGAATCACAAGAGCGCATGCTCATCGTCGTGAAGAAAGGAGAAGAGGCTGTTGTCAATCGCATCTTCGAAAAATGGGATCTACATGCCGTTCACATTGGTGATGTGACCGAAGGCAACACGCTGCGCTATTTCATGAATGGCGAACTCGTAAGTGAAATACCCGCGAAGAGCCTTGTACTCGGCGGCGGTGCTCCGGTTTATGAACGCGAATACACTGAGCCTGCATACTATGCAGAAGCCAAGAAATTTTCGATTGATGGTATCGCTGAACCAAAAGACCTCGTAGTAGTGGCACGTCAACTCATGGCCAACCACAACATCGCTAGCAAAAAGTGGATCTACGAACAATACGACAGCATGGTGGGCACAGCGAATATGAGCACCAACAAGCCTTCGGATGCTGCAATTGTCAATATCAAAAACACCAATAAAGCGTTGGTGCTTTCGGTCGATTGCAACGGGCGTTACGTGCAGGCCGACCCGGAAGTAGGGACCATGATCGCTGTTTGCGAAGCCGCTCGCAACATCGTTTGCTCAGGTGGTGAACCCAGCGCCATCACTAACTGCCTCAACTTTGGCAATCCATACAACCCTGAAGTGTACTGGCAATTCGTAGGCGCTATAAAAGGAATGAGTGCAGCTTGCAAGCGATTCGAAACCCCTGTTACCGGCGGTAACGTGAGCTTTTACAACCAAACAGTAAACGCCGACGGCTCTGCAGCTCCTGTATTCCCAACGCCGACCATTGGTATGCTCGGAGTAATGAAAGACAAGAGTCTGCAAACCACACTCGACTTCAAATACAAAGGTGACCTCATCTATCTGCTGGGCGTGCCTCGCAACGATATCAACTCATCTGAATATCTCTACTCGTTTCATGGTGTAAAAAATTCACCCGCTCCGTTCTTCAATTTAGATGAAGAATTTACAGTGCAGAAGTGTATCAAAGAACTCATTCGAAATAACTACATCAGCTCTGCGCACGACGTAAGTGATGGTGGCTTGTTTGTTTCGCTTTGCGAAATGGCCTTACCCAACTCTCTGGGATTCGATATTGTAACCGACAGTGAAATTCGTCGTGATGCATTCTTATTCGGCGAATCACAAAGCCGTATCGCAGTTACAGTGGTCGAAGATTACGAAGATGAGTTTCTCGACTTCGTTGGCGAAAGCGGAGTGCAAGTAATGCTGCTTGGCCATGTTACAAAAGGACGCGTAACTATCGACGAGGAAAACTTTGGATTCATTGAAGATTATAGGGCAATCTATGAGAATAGCATAGCGGAAGCGATGTCTTGATTTTATGGCTATGTATCCATAATTCACATGCAAATCATCTGCTGACCCAAACATTTCGATTTCAGAGCTGTTCTAGCTTACGTCACCACGATATCCACTTCCGGACACCATTCAACGTGTCCGAAAATCGTGTATGACAAAGCGAGTTAACCAAAGCTAAACAATCAAATCATTCACATGAAGTGGCTTCAATTGCTGTTGCTGACGTTCATGATTTTTTGGGGAATACGCCCTTACAGAGATGAATTTGCGGCTGTTGGTAGAGTAAAAGATTACTTCACCAACTTCACGGTACGACGACCAAGAGCCGTCATACTTTCAAGCATATACACACCCGACGACATTTCATCGAAATCAATCAACACCGTGCTTCGGGCTCCTGATGTCTGAAGTTTACCGGTGTCATGCACCAGCCTTCCGGAGGCATCCAATAGTCGAAACTGCGCAAAGCCTGAGTTAGTGACGGCATATTCCACAAGCAGAAGATCTTCCACTGGATTAGGCCAAACATTCAAATAGGCTATTCCATCAAACTCTTTCATCGATGCAATAACAATAGTCTCGCATGAAGTTGCTGAGCAGCTCGCG
>JBIKSC010000350.1:0-2563 GCA_044348775.1 Flavobacteriales bacterium
GACAACCCACAGCATCATCTCCCAAGTTATTATCCTCGACAGTGAGCGTAACAATATACTCACCGGGTTCGGTATATGAGTGGGTTACACTACCAGGCCCAGGGTTGTCGATTATAGTGCCGTCATCCAAGTTCCAGATATATCTGGCCAGGTTAAAACCGGATTGGGCAAATGATCCATTATCGCCAAATGTGATACTCTGACCCAGACAAACATTGACAGTTTGTATCGAAGGGTCTAATGGAGCGGGGCTCAATATCTCGGATTGAGCGATGGGGTTGGCACACGGAGTAGTACATTGAATGGCCGCTTCAAAACCGGGAGAACCTGCATTGGCAGCTCCATTTGCGGCAAAAACCAAGGTGATACACCCTGATGTGTTATTCACAGAACCAGTAACCTGATAACCTTGTATAGAGTTACCTGTATAATCTCCCAATGTGGGCGCTGCGGTGCTATTTCCGTCGAAAATGCTGAGATAATCACTGTTGGCAGGATTCGGACTTGTTTGTAAAGCGAAGGCATTGAAGGTTAATTGAACAACATCCCCCGGAGTGTCGGGACACAGGACGAGAGTGTAATCGGTATCGGTGTACGGACCCCCGAAACCATCATCAAATAAGTTGAAACCATCAGAAACGATTACATTACCATCAGGCATACAAACAAAACCTGGTGTGCCACACTGAGAATAAATCAACTGAGTACTCAGCAGAGCTACAAAGGCAAGAGCGTAATTTTTCATAACTGGATTTGGCTATTGAACCAAATATAAGACACCGGACAACCTGAAAAGTTGCACAAACAGGCAAAAAATAAGATTAATCAGTAAAGGACAAGAACGTGACCTTCGAAGAGGTGACCTATACCACGCTCAGTATCTCGCGCCAGAATCCGATAGTTGTACTGACCCGAAGGGACAAGGCCTTCACGGGAAAGATAGCCTGCATCCCAAATCGCCTCCTGGCTATCAGAGCTGAAAACAACTGTTCCCCAAACATCGTAGATTTCCAGAGAGATGTGAAATGCGTCAATACCCAAACCCTTGAGCTGCCAGCTGTCGTTTATTCCGTCGCCATCGGGTGTAAAAGCGTTTGGCAGATATAGTTCGATGGCCTGAACCACTTCTATGGTTTTTGACATTTTATCGCTGCATCCAAATGCATTTGTAGCGGTTAACTCTAAGTTATAGGTGTTTTCGAATTGCTGAGGGAATTCAATATTCGGTTCGAAATCATAATAAGCCGATGCGCCGTTATAGTACCAGACGTACTGATCAGCCCCTGTACTTAAGTTTTTGAGTTGAAGGGAGGTCTCAGGCAAATAGAGTCTCTCGTCCAAAACCGTGAATGATGCATGAGGGGTCGGGAAAACGCGTATTCCGATATCAAGTGAATCTTTCCAAACACACCCAAACAGATCCGTAACTTGTAAACGGGGGACATAAAAACCATCATCCTCGAAAGTATGAACAACAGATGCCAATTGATGCTCGACATAACCATTGCCAAAATCCCATTGCATGGTTGTGATATTCTGAAACGCAAGATAGTTGGAGGTAAAGACTATTTCCACCGGTGAACATCCTTCCCATCGACTCACTTGGAAGCTTGCATCAATTGCTTGATGAGGTATCATCAGCAAAGAGTCACGTGCTATTTTCCCTTCAGAATCTGTAATAGTGAGTTGGAAGATAGTTGTGTCTTCAAGAACAACACTGAATGCGGAGTCATCATTTAGGATTATGTTTTTATTACTCCATTCGTAAAGGAAGGGCGGGGTTCCGTCTGTGATGCTATCCGGTGCCACTTCAACGGAAGCAGATGGGCAGAAATACTGACGATCTGCCAAATGAATGACAGGAATTGAACGTTTCAATTCCGCTTGCGCGTATAGCACACCGGATGCTGCGACTGCCAGCATAGTGAAGGAAGATTGAATCAAAAACTTCCATAGCGAAAACGAGAGATATACCCTGGGGGACTTCATACCGTCAGTCAATACGCGAGAATGGAAAAAAGGTTCGGTGATTTTTATCGAACCAAAATGATATTGCCTGAGAAACTAATCTCTTCAACAGAGTAGTCGACACGTAGTTTCAGTGTCCAGTTATAAACTTCGTTTTGCCCGAAGTATTCGCTATTGAATGAGTTACCTGTCCAGGGTGCATCCGGATTTTCCGAATAGAAAACACGATCACCCCAGCGGTTGTAAATACTCAATTGATAGCCCTGCGTGTCGAAACCGCGAATAACAGGTAGCCAAACATCATTATCGCCATCCCCGTCAGGTGTGAAAGCATTGGGAGCAAATACGACATATTCAGCGTCCATATAAACATAACGACAGCTTGTGTCGCTGCATCCAAACTCGTTCGTAGCATCCAGGCAAACATAGAAGTTATCGCTGCGTTCGTTAGGAAATGTGAAGGTTGGGCTTACTTCATTACTTTCAGAAAGTCCATTAAACCACCAATGGTATATGACATCGGGCGTGGAGTGGTTTATGAATTCCGCTTCCGGTTCAAGTGTTGTGAGTTCAGAGGGAGAGATGGTGAAATGCG
>JBIKSC010000083.1:0-9671 GCA_044348775.1 Flavobacteriales bacterium
CAGAGCAGATTCTGGAAGGCGATTGTCCTCAGAGCTACACCATCGAGCGTACCTACCGTGCTGCTGACAACTGCGGCAATCAGGCTGTTGAAACTCGTTACGTGTATGTTCTCGATCAGAACGCCCCTGTATTCGAAGAGCAAGATGCTTCATTCACCTATGAATGCGGAGAAGCGATTGCTGTAATCGAACCAATAGCGAATGATAACTGTGGATTAGTTTCCTATAGTTATGCTGACTCTGAAATGGCAGGCACTTCGTGCATCGGTCTGATCACACGCACATGGATTGCTATGGATGAATGCGGTAACAGCTCATC
Organism: Flavobacteriales bacterium; assembly: GCA_044348775.1. Taxonomy (GTDB): domain Bacteria; phylum Bacteroidota; class Bacteroidia; order Flavobacteriales_D; family Sanyastnellaceae; genus JAIBBG01. The sequence continues at coordinate 320 of JBIKSC010000083.1, forward strand.
ATTCAATCAGTACATTTCAATTGTTGACACCCAAGCACCTGTGGTGAATCCTTTCGAAATTGAAATCGAAATGCCTTGTGACAACATCAGTGGCGAAGCGTCAATATCAGCTACTGATTGTAATGAAGTGAATATCACATTCTCGGATGAGCTTGTAAGTGGCAATTGTGCCGGTCGAATAATTCGCACATACTCAGTTTCGGATGCATGCGGAAACGCAGCAACCGGCTTGATTCAGCAAATCATCAATTTGATAGACGTAACGGCTCCAGCGGTAGAAGTTACTCCAATTGATGTTACCATTGAGTGTGGTGAGGCTATTCCGACTTATGAGCCAATGTGGTCGGACAACTGCGCTTCTGCCGATGATTTGATCCTATCAAATAATCAGGAGATTTCTGAAGATGCTTGCACAACTGTGATCTCTCAGTCTTGGACGGCCGCTGACCCTTGCGGAAACGCGACCACTGTTTCTCGCACAATAACCATTGTTGACAGCACAGCGCCATACTTCACTTCAGTGCCTGAAGATGAAACGTTCGATTGCAATGATGAGGTTGCGATTGAAGTTGCTGCAGCATTTGCTGATGACAATTGCTCTGATGTGACAATCACTCACAGCGATGTAATCGTGCCTGGTTCGTGTCCGGCTTCATACACTATTGAGCGCACGTTCGTTGCCTCCGATATATGTGGCAACTCTGCAATCTATACGCAGACTATTTCCATTACGGACAACAGCGCGCCTGTTTGGAATGACAGCCAAACTTCATTCGTTTACGAATGCGGTTCCGGAGTGGAAGTTGAAACTCCGGTTGCGGTTGACGATTGCAGCATCGTGGCTGTATCTTATATAGACGGAAACAGCTTCGAACTCGGATGCACTTATGCGTTTGAACGTGTTTGGACAGCTATCGATGCATGCGGAAACGTCAGTGCTCCATTCATTCAAAACATTTCTTTCGAAGACACCACCGAACCTGTTTTGAGTGGTTGTCCGGAAGACTTGGTATTGGCATGCAACGACAATATTCCGGCACCGGCAGTAGTCACCGCATTCGATTCTTGCGATGACGAGGATGTGCAGGTATACTACGAACAAACTTTTGTAGGTGACGCGCCCGCAGCAGGATCTGTTGCAGACTGTAATTTGATTACACCCGTTCGTCCTGCAGGCAACTCTTGTGGCTACCCAACGGACTGGGCGATGGTTATGTTCCAATTGCCTTCTAACAACCGTTACTACGTAGTAGATGGTGGAAGCCTTGTTCAGTATCCTGACAACACCATTCACCTAACTGCAACCATGCGCAGTACTACCAATTCTGCTAATGGATGGAATGTGGATGTGACCTTCGCAGGTAACATGGACTGGGAAACATGGTCAAGCCAAAGCTTCCCTACCGGCTTCAAGGATGATTGTGGTGGCATATCAGAAAACCACCCAAGCTGGCACTACTTCCTCATGACTCCTGGCGCAAATGCTGAGCTTGTAGGATTTGGAGACTTCACAGGTTCTATGGTTAATCTCACGCATGCTCCTTCGAACAATTACTTCGGCTTCCAGCTCGGCGACGGCGCTAACAACTACAACGCTGCCGATAATGGTTTCGGTGGTTGGTTTAGCTACAGCGGCGTATTCCGTGCCAATGCGAATGCTCCATTTACCAATATTTCAGGATCAGGTGACTTTGCGTTTGAACTTGACTGCTGCCCTGACTATGAAATCGTGCGCCAATGGACTGCTGTTGACTGTTCTGGTAACAGCAGCACCTGCATGCAAACCATCAGCTTCAGCGCAAGCGTGGCCGGTAGCGAAGACATGGCCGATCAAAACGACTTGACTGAAGCCTTGGCGGGCAACCATTCAGAAAGTGAAATGGGTGTATCACCTAATCCGACCAACAGTCAGACGACCTTCAGATTCTCTGTTGCCAAAGTCGATAAAACCTCATTTGAGATCCTCGACATGACAGGCAAAAAAGTGGCTGATTTATATACCGGCACTCCGGAAGCGGGTGAAGTATATAGCGTAAACTACGACGTACGCAACCTGGCTCCAGGGGTGTACATGTTCCGATTGATCAATGGCTTTGATGTCAAAATTGATCGACTGGTTGTAGGAAAATAATTCGTTAAGATCCTATATTGAAAAGCCCTCCTCGGTTAAACCGAGGGGGGCTTTTCTTTTAGGGGTGAATGAAATTGAATATTGCCCGTATTACTCCTTAGGGGGAAGGCTAACGAATCAATGTGATTGATACATGGAGAATGGAAACAATCTCCACTGAATGAAGCTTGGTGGCAGATAGTCCTCTTGAAACGGGAATTAACCGAGGGGTTTCCACCCGATGGACTAAAATACTGTCGACCAAATCTTGATTATGGGGGTACTAAATCGCGCTATTCACATCCTGTCCACACACCACCCCTTTCGACCAACAAACTTTCCCTGTGGACCAACCTTAATTACTGACATTCATCAACCGTGTTTATGTTGAAATGTCTGTCAGCAATGTTGATTAATGCGACATGAATAATACCGTATTCATCTAAATATTTGACGCGTTAATCTTTTTCAACCTAACACTTTTTAATCCATGTCCAAAAAGTACTCTAAAACTTCTTTGAGACATGTTCTTTCTGAAAACCGGAAAAACATGTCAAACAAATTTTTGTCCTCCGTGCTAGGGCTAGCTCTGCTAGGCTCTGCAACGACTCTGAATGCGCAAGCCTCGGAAATCGCTTCTATCACTTGTCCGCCGGATGTAATCATCGAATGCGGTCAAGACATCAACAATTACGATTTAACAGGAACACCTACCGTTCAAATGTTAGTAGGTGGTGGCTTTGATTTGGTTAGTTCAGACGCCACCATTTCTTCTGACGATTGCACTTCGGTTATAGCACGCACTTGGACTGCCGAACTCGAAGAGTTAGGCGGTTCATTGGGCTCTGTTTCTTGCACACAAGTTATTACTGTGCGCGACACGCAGGCGCCGGTTATAAGCGGTGTGCCTGCGCCTATTACTGTTCAGTGTGTAGATGCAGTTCCTGCTCCAAGCACGTCAGTAACAGCAATGGATGCATGTTCAGGCATGTTGCCTGTTACGTCCTTCCAAAGCGCTGCTGGTTCTCTAATCAGTTCTTGCACATTGACAACTGCCTTTGGTCCGGGTGCTGACTGGTCTGTTTGGCTGATGGAATTGGCTGATTTGGGATATATCTCAAGTCCGTATTTCCACTTCCAAGCTCCCGGAGCAACACTCGAGCAGTACGCCGATAACACAGCGCACCTTACCGGAACGCTTGTTAATACGATTAATCCAAATGAACGCTTTTTAGTTGACTGGTGGTTCCAGACTAAGCGTGATTGGAATGAGTGGAGCGTTGCAAGCGGCCCAGGGAATCGCTCGTACAAGAATGACTTAGATCTTGCTTGTGCAGATAACAATTTCCAAAACTGGTCTTACTACGAACTCGTTGACAATTTCTCCACGCTCACAGGAGAAGGCGATCTTGCCGGTGATCAACTCTACTTGCAGCACTTGCCTGAAAGTTATTACTACGGCTATCAGCTAGGTCTTGGTGCCAACAACAAAAACTGTAACAACGGTTTCTCGGGTTGGTTCTCATTCCATGGCTTTATGAATGACACGTATGTAACTGACAATGGTGATATCAACTGTGATGCTGCATGCGAACCACAGGAAAGTGTTTGTGACAATCGCACTACAGTCACTTATCTATACCGCGCTGAAGACAATTGCGGACGTGCAACGATTGCTACACAAACCATCAATGTTTTCGATAACATCGCTCCAACATTTGTGAACTGCCCTGCAAACATCACTCTCGATTGCACCGACCCAATTCCGGCTGTGCCAAACAACATCCAAGCAACTGATAACTGCTCAGGCATTGTTGCTGTTGTTTACACCGGTGAAGTGCCAGCAGGCAGTGGATGCTCAAGCAGCATTATTCGCACTTGGATTGCAGAAGATGAATGTGGTAACCGCAGTTACTGCACACAAACGATTACGATTACAGATACACAAGCTCCGGTTCTTTCAGGCACACCATCAGCAACTATCACAGCTGAGTGCGACAACGTTCCTGCAGCTGCCACAGTAACCGTTACAGATAACTGCGACCCATCCGTTAGTGTTGTATTCTCTGAAACAACAACCACCGGCAACTGCGTTGGCAATTACACCATCACACGCACATGGACAGCTACCGATGCTTGCGGCAACGTAGCGAGCTTCATTCAAAATGTGAACGTAGTAGACACGACAGCTCCGGTTTTCGACGCATTCCCCATTTACATCACTGCACAGTGTGATGAAACTACCCCACTGCCAACAGCAACAGACAACTGCAGCGGTGTTACCGTAACCATCTACAGCGATGTGCTTAACTCGGGTGGATGCCTGGGCGTTATTACTCGCACCTATCGTGCAACAGATGGATGCGGCAACTTTGCTGAGCTCGTGCAATTCATCACATTGCTTGACAACACTGCTCCAACCCTGAACAACGTTCCTGCTGAAACTACTCTGCAGTGCGACCAAGTCAATCTTGGATCAAATGGCAATTACTTCGGAATTGCACCTGTAACAGCAACCGACAATTGTGACGACAACGTTCAAATCAACTACACTGAAGAGGTCGTTCCAACAAATGACAACTGCCCATCTTCATTCGACATCATTCGCACTTGGGTTGCAGAAGATGAATGTGAAAACAGAGACACAGCATCTCAAGTTGTGCACATCATCGACACCACTGCACCTACTTTCCCAAGCTTACCGGAAACACTCACATTCTCATGTGACGAGGTTATTCCGGTGCTTCCAACTCCAGTAGCAGAAGACAACTGTTCTTCTGCAACAGTTACCTTCATGGCACAAGACACGCTAGCAGGAAGCTGCCCGCAGAACTACACAATCATCCGTGTATTCCGTGCTATTGACGGATGTGGAAATGAAGCTATGGAATCGCAAACAATCATTGTGCGCGACTTGACTGCACCTGTATTCTCTGCGAACAACGAAGATGAATTCACGTATGAGTGCGGAACAGAAGTTCCAGTTGTTCAACCAACAGCTACGGACAACTGCGGCAACGTTTCATACACGTTCGAGGATAGCGAGCCAAGTGGGCAGGCATGCAATCAAAGCATTACTCGCACCTGGACAGCAGAAGACGAATGTGGCAACGAAAGTCAATTTGTTCAGACGATCATTCTTGTTGACACAACTGCCCCTGTTGTTACAGGTGACGTTGAAGTTTCACGTCCTTGCGATGACAACAGCGGCAACTACATCACTGTCGTTGAAACATGCAGCGCCTATACTGTGACCAAAACAGATGTTTACGTTTCAGGTGGTTGCGCGGGTACCATTATCCGCACATACGTTGCAACCGACGCATGTGGAAATGCCAGCGCCCCATTCACTCAGTTCATCAATTTGACAGATGAGGTTGCTCCATCAGCATCACCTGCTAATGGCAGCATCAACGTAGATTGTAACGCGACTATTCCTTCTTTCAATCCGCAGTTTACCGACAACTGCGATGACGATTTGACGATTGTTGCACTACCCGATTCTACAATCGATGGAGACTGTCCTTCTGAGCGCACTATCATTCGTCGTGTAAGAGCTACTGACAGCTGTGGCAACATCGTAATCGCAACACAAACGGTAAACGTAGTTGACAACACCGCACCGGTTTGGGCAAGTCAAAACAACGACGAATACGCATACCCATGCGGAACAACAGCCCCTGTGATTGAACCAACGGCGGACGACAACTGCAGCACTATCACTTACAGCTACACTGACGGTGCAACAACCGTTGTTGGTTGCAACGAACGTTTCAACCGCACATGGATTGCAACTGATGCTTGTGGAAATGCAAGTACTCCATTTGTGCAATTGATTCGCTTTGAAGACACCATCGCACCGGTTATCGACAACTGTCCTTTAGACATTGAATTGGGTTGTGATGATGAAGTACCTGCTCCTGCAGCAGTAACTGCAACAGACAATTGTGACGACAATGTGGACATCGCTTACAATCAGTACATTTTTGGTGACGAAAACGAACCCGGTGTATTGGCAAATTGCGACATCACTACACCTGCTCACCTTTCAGGAGGCAACTGCGGAATTAATGTGGGTGGTGTAGATATCGATTGGGCTATGCAATTGAATGGCATGCCTGTTCAATACCGCTACTATGTGCTGAGTGAAGGCTCATTGGTTCGCTTTGCAGACGAGATTCACTTGACTGCAACTATGACGAACGTGTTCGATCCAACCAGTGGCTTCTTCGTTGACGTTACGTTCGAAGGTGGTTGGGATTGGACTACCTGGTCGACAGGCTTAGGCCAAATGGCTAGCTTCAAAGCAGACTGTATTAACATTGGAAACGACTATGAACAGTGGCTGTACTTCTTGCTTTCTGCAGAAGAAGGAGCCGAGCTAGTTGGTTTTGGTGATTACGCAGGTTCTTCGTTGAACCTCACGCACGCACCAAGCAACAACTACTACGGATTCCAGTATGGCGATGGTGCAAACAACTTCAACGCAGCATTTGGCTTCGGCGGTTGGTTCAACTACAACGGTATTTTCCAATCAAGCGCAACTTCAGCTCCTGCACAACAGTTCGGAGCGGGCGACTTTGCTCTCGATTTAGATTGCTGCCCGGACTACTGGATCGTTCGTCAATGGACAGCTACAGACTGTTCTGGCAACAGCTCAACTTGCTCTCAAATTATCAGCTACCCTGGCTCAACACCTGTTGTAGAGAATACAGGTTCTGATTTCACTGAGCAATTTGCAACGGCTAAAGAAGATGGACGTGTTGGTGCAAGTGAAGTTGCTGTGTCTCCAAACCCGGCGCGTGATATTGCACAATTCAGCTTCAAGACAATAAACGATGCACCAACAACACTCGAAATTTTCGATATGAGTGGACGTAAAGTAGCAGACGTTTATTCAGGAACAGTAGAGGCAGGCTCAGCCTACCAGGTTAGCTTCGACACCGAAGCCCTTGCCACAGGCATCTACATGTACCGCTTCACTAATGGTTCGGATGTTCAGATCAAGCGATTGATCATCAACAAGTAGTTTTAGAGAACTTACATGGTGAAAACCCTCCTCGGCAACGAGGGGGGTTTTCTTTTTTAGGGGCGAAGGACGAAGGACGAAGAGCTTTTCAATGTCATTGAAGCAATGCGAAGCGGTCAAAAGGGAATGAAAGCTGGAGCTTAAAAGCGCAGTATTGGACTAGTAGCGCAGGCTACACCAAAATTCGATTCAACCACATCAACCAATGAATTCCACGCATCAATCGCGCTTCAAGCAGTGAATATCGATACTCTCAAAGCCCCTCTTAACCAACTCAAAATACTATTTCGTCTATTTTTTTTTCATTTTCATCTTGTTGAAAATCAATGAAATCACCCTTATGTTTTCAACAAAACACGTTCATAACTGAAAAATATTTTTATTTGACGATTCTTTATTTATTTTTGTCGCCAACTTACGATAATTCGTCCGCTGTTTACAACTGGCGACTTTGAGTAAGAACTAACCAAACAAATTGTTTAATTAAATCCAAATCAATGAAACATTTTACAATGTTTACAGATTGTCGTACGGGTGATAACATGATCTCTCGTGCCTCGTCTACACTGAAGGCTTTCGCTCTAAGCCTGATGCTTGCTTTCTGCGGTTTGAGCAGCAACGCTCAAACTGTATGGGATGTTATTGTTAACAGCCCTGACCACAACACACTTGAAGCTGCAGTATTGGCAGCGGGATTGGAAGGTGCTTTGTCGGATTCGACAGACACTTTGACTGTTTTTGCTCCTAACGATGCAGCTTTCGCAGCAATGCCTCCCGGCGCTGTTTCTGCTTTGTTGGCAGATCCTTCAGGTGACCTTACTACCGTACTTCTGTACCACGTAGTAGGCGCTGAAGCTTTCTCATCTAGCCTTGTTGACGGTCAGCAGATCGCTACTTTGCAAGGTCAAGATGTATTCATCGGTGTAACTGACACTTCAGTTACTGTGAACGGTTCTCCTGTTCTTGCAGCCGATGTAGACGCCAGCAATGGTGTTGTACACGTTATCGGTGCTGTATTGCTGCCACCAGCAGTAATTGCATCTAACGGTATCAACTGCCCTGCAGACGTTATCATTGAGTGTGGTCAAAGCATTTTTGATTTTGACTTGACCGGTTACCCAACTTTGAACAACACCTACGCAGGTGCTGACATCACTTACAGTGATGCTTTGATTTCAAGCGGTAGCTGCAACGTAATTTACGCTCGTACTTGGAGCGCATCTTTCTCACACTGCGCAAACGGCTATGTAGTAACTAGCGTTCAGTGCACTCAAATCATCACCGTGCGTGATACTGAAGGTCCAGTGATGAATGGCTATGAGCCAACTATCACTGTTCAGTGCCAGGAAGATCGTCCAGACTTCGCGTTCGTTACTGCTAACGACGTATGCTCTGGCGAAGAGTCAGTAACTATGTGGCAGAGCCACACAGGCCGTCCTGAGCAGATCTGTGATCTGTCTACAGCTTTCGGTCCTGGTGCTGACTGGGCTATCTGGTTGCCAGACTTGGAAGCTGCAAGTGCTAACTGGGTATTTGGTCCAGCTGGTGGTAAGTTTGAACAGTATGTAGATGGAACCGCACGTCTTTACGGTGAAATCCTGAACACAAACAACCCAACTCAAAAGTTCATCGTTGACCTTTGGTTTGAAGGTCGCACTGACTTCGCTGCTTGGACTGCTTTGGGTCGTGAGTACAAAAACGATCTTGGTTTGGCTTGCGCTGAAAGCAACGTTGCGGATTGGTTGTTCTATGAAATGAAGAGCGGCATCTCTACCCTTACCGGTGCTGGCGCTTTTGCTGGTGACGTCCTATACTTGTCTCACATGCCTGCTAACTTCTACTTCGGTTTCCAATATGGTATCGGTGCTAACAACAAGAACTGTAACGAAGGTCTTTCTGGTTGGTTCACCTACGAAGGTTTCGTAAACGGTTCAGCAGTTGTAGGTCACGGTGACGTGAACGCAGATGCTGATTGCGGTCCTGCACCTGAAGTTGAGTGTGAAAACAACGACAACTACACTTATATCTACTCTGCTATGGACAACTGCGGTAACTGCACCGTAGCTAAGTCTTTGATCGTTATCGACGATACAACTGCTCCTACTTTCATCAACTGTCCAGCTCCTATCACTCAGGAGTGCTCTGATGCTCTTCCTGCAATTGCTGAAGGTATCATTGCTGAAGACAACTGTATCGGTGATGTTACTGTAAGC
>JBIKSC010000084.1:0-9645 GCA_044348775.1 Flavobacteriales bacterium
GCTCTTGGTGGTGTTGTAGGTGCTACAGCTGATAACCTCGTGTTGATTGGTCAGTTCACTACAACCGGTAGCTTGAGCTTCGCGTTGAACGTGCAGTTGATCAACATCGCTACCGGTGTTGCTGAAAACTACGTTGCTTCTAGCCCTGTTGGTGGTGAGCTTACAAGTGCTTCACTTACACAGACTATTGCTCCAACTTGTCCTGTGGTATCTTCAACCAACGACAGCCCAAATGGTGCTACACTGGTTTATGCAAGTACCAATTCTTACTACCCTAACTGTTACCCAATCAACGGAACAACCGTTGGTACTACTGATTCTCCTGAGTCTACAGGTGGTACAGGTCCAGACCGTTGGTATCGTTTCGTAGCTCTGTCAAACGGTGTTTCTATCACCTTGAACAGCGCTGGTAACGACGATATTATCGAGTTATACGAGAAAGTAGGTGCGAACTACGTGTTGATGTCAGGCGGTACTGAGAACGCTGCTTCAGGTGCCGGTGATTTCGAGCGTTTGAACTATTCAAGCTTGACTCCTGGTGCAACTTATTATGTTTCAGTTGGAGCAGCTTCTGGCTCTGCCACTGGTGCTTTCACCCTGTGCATACAGCATCTTATGCCTGGCGCATGTGCATATGCACAGCCGGCTTCAGGTTTCAACCTGTGCTCTGCATTCAAGTCAATCTTCCGTGGATCACCTAGCCAAGGTGTAACTTATGCCTTCAACTTCGCAGGTGTAGGCGGTGGTGCAACCGGTACAACTAGTGTTAGCGGTACAAATGGTTTGATCACATTGTCAAATTCTACACTTGGTCTACGCTATGCAGGTGTTTACGATGTAACCATTGATGTATCGTATGCATTGCAAAACTCTGTATCGACTGCAGAAGTTGTAACAGTGAATGGCGCAGCAACAGGAAACTGCAACGATGTTACAATCGCTGCTCAGCCTGGTGTTGAAGTGCGCAGCACACAGCGTTGCCCTGCAACATTGTTGCGCAGTGCTTTCTTGAATGCGACTCGTGTAAGTGGTGCAACTTCTATCTGTGGTGTTCTTAACTACACGTATGAGTTCACTCCGGTAGTAAGCTGCTCTGATGGCACGTCTGCTGGTTTGGCTACAGAGTTCACAACAGCAGGTTCTTCACCTTACCTTCAGTTGGGTGTACTTCCTGCCGGTGTTGCTCCTGGTGCTTGGAATGTTCGTGTTCGTCCAAACTTCGCGTATGGCAACGGTACCTACGGTCCAACTCAGCGCATCCTTGTTTCAGGCACAGCTGCCAGCGGCATGCTTGCTGAAGAGGAAGTAGCTCAGCTTGATGCGAAATCATTGGAATTGAATGCTTCTGCTTCAATCTATCCTAACCCATCAAACGGTGATATGATTGCTATCAACTTCACTGACTTGACTTCGAATCAAGTTCAGGTTCGTGTGTTGGATGCAATGGGCCGTGAAGTATTCCGCTCAGCATATAGCGTTGAAGGTTCATTGAACCAAATCATCACCTTCGACCAGAATTTGGCTGCAGGTATGTACATGGTTGAAATGACCGACGGATCTCATGTAGTTTCTGAAAGAATGATCGTGAAAAATTAAGGTGTTTGAACGATCTTTTGCAAGAAGCGCCTCCAACGGGAGGCGCTTCTTTTTTTGCCCCAAAACCTTTTGTTATGAGAGTGTTATCGAAGCGCGTTTTACGACAAGTTTTACTTAATACAATCATAAACCATAGTTCAAAATATCAATGGGTTGATGTAAGAGTTTTGTCACTTCAAACTATCTACCTATGAAATTTCTATCTCTTTTCAGTGCGCTGTTTTTATTAACAGGTCTTACGGTTTCAGCTCAAGGCTTGGAAGGTATAATCGTTGAACGCTACTATGAGACCGATGCTGCCGATGAGGCAAATGCGGTGGATAATGTTTCTGAAGTTCCTCTACCTGCGGGTAGCGTGGTGTATCGCGTTTTCGTCGATATGGCGGACGGTTACAAGTTCTCTCAAATATTCGGAACTGCAGAGCATCCGTTGACTGTAAATGCGACGGCTGATTTCTATAACGACCCGTCATACGGTGTTACTGTAAACCCGGGTACAATAAGCGCTAGCAACATTCGCAAGCATACAGCCATGCTCGACTCGTGGTTCACAACCGGTGGTGCTTCGAATGGAAAGGTTGGTGTCTTGAAAATAGAAGATACCGATGGTTCGGTAGGCAATCAGCACAACGTGCTTGCCAATAACCCCGGTGGTTGTTATGGTGTTCCAATTAATGGAACAGATGCGCAGGATGGAATGACCCCTAATTCTCCAACAACATACCTCGTTCCTAATTCACTTGGCGTTGGAGGTGCATTGGAGGCGCTGGATCAGACCCCGGGTAATTCAATTCTTATTGATGGTGGAGCAATTGCAGCTCTCGGTGGAATAGTTGGTCCTACAGCTTCCAATCGTGTTATGATTGCCCAGTTCACCGTGAATGGTGATATCACATTTGCACTTAATGTTCAGTTGGTGAATGCCCTGACCGGTGCGGCTGAGAACTATGTTTCTTCCAACCCGATTGCAGGTGAACTTACACACCCAACATTGACTTACAATAGCAATATTGCCCCGACAATTTCACTTACTTCACCTAGCAATGGAGCTACCATTGGATTTGGTGATTACACTCTCACTGCAAACGCAAACGATGAGCAAGGTTATGTCACGGGTGTTGAGTTTTTTGTAGATGGAAATTCTGTAGGAGTTGATAATTCGGCGCCCTATGAAGCAGTTTACAATGCAACTGTCGGAGCCCATGCCATCACTGCAATTGCTACCGATGGCGATTGTCTTACCGGTCAATCGCAAACGGTAAATGTAACAGTATCTAGCAACGCTGCCCCCAGCGTAACACTGGATGCTCCTACTGTCGCAGTCGCAGGATCACAAATTACATTGAGTTCAACTGCCTCGGATTCAGATGGTAATGTTACTCAAGTGCAATTTTTTGTAGATGGTGTTTTAGTTGGCACAGATGCTACATCGCCCTACTCATTTGTTTGGACGGCTGCCTTGGGCGATAATCAAGAGATTACGGCGGTAGCAACCGATAACAGCGGACTTACTACAACATCCAACGTTGTGTTGATTACTGTTACTTCGAACATCCCTCCAATTGTGGCAGTTACTTTCCCATTCTCGACAAGTGATTTTACAGCCCCCGAAGAAGTTGCACTTACAGCGGAGGCCACGGATATTGATGGCACTGTGGTAAGTGTTGAGTTTTTCATCAATGGTGAATCGGTGGGAACAGCTACTTCGTCACCTTTCATTGTGAATTGGATTAGTGTTGCTGGTCCTGCTGAAATCGTTGCTGTGGCTACCGATAGCAATGGTGCTCAAACCACTTCGGTGTCGGTTAACCTGGATGTACTTGATCCATCTACCGAACCATATGCGGTTGGTTCTATCACGCAGACTTGTGACTTGGCAGAATTCTGTGTGCCAATTACTGTATCAGCTGCATTTCCGGTAACAGGTGTTATCGGCTATGATATCACTGTGAATTACAACCCGGCAGACCTTGAGCCAACGGGTGCGTTTGAACTGGCTTCAGATCTTGTTAGTAGCAATTTTACCGCTGCTTCTGTGAATATTACCTCAGCCGGTGTTGCACAAGTAACAGTTACGTTGAATGGTAATGCCCCCGCAGGAACTCAGTTCCAGGGATATGGTGATTTGTTATGCGTGAGTTTTAGCCGCTTATCAGGCCTTGGTGCGAACGACTCAACAGAGGTGTCTATTTCATCTGTGATTGAGAGTTATGTGAACGGACCTATCGCAGCTACAGCGAATTCAGCTTATTTGTATTCGCAGCCCAACACATTTTATCAGGGCAATGTATTGCTTGCAGGTGGCACAACCTTGCTTAATACGAATGAATCAACTTCAGCTGTTGCCCCTCAAACATCGGTGTACGGTTCTTCCAACGGAATGATTACAAACGCTAGCTCACCTTCAGAGCTTGATGCCAATGGAACTTTCATGCACGATCTGAACAACGGACTGGATATCGTTATCGAGCGTGATATAGACAATACCGCATCTATTCAGAAGACGGTGAATGGCGTTGATGTCATGATTGCGAAGCAATTACTTAACGGCACTTATACCCCGAATATCTTTGAAATTCTTGCAATGGATGTCAATCTCGACGGTGCGGTAACGGCCGGTGACATTTCACAAATGAATCAGCGTGCAACGCTAATGATTGGAGAGTATCAGCAGGCATGGAATACAGGAGGTCAGCCTTCGAAAGATTGGATCTTCGTGGATGAGGCACGTTTGGCTCAGCCTTCATTTGTGATTTCTTCCTCATTCCCGGATGATGACGGGGTTGGTTTCTCTGCTCTTCGTGTTCCCTCTGTTCCTTTTGTTTTGCCTACGAATGCGTCTGATTTCAATCCGAATAGCGCCACCTGTCAGCAGTGGGTGCCGGAGAACTACAAAGCTATTATGCTAGGTGACGTGAATGCGAGCTATGGTTTAAACCTTACCAACACACAAGATAGTATTCTCTTCGATTTGAGCCAGGCTGTTTACACGACTGAAGGTGCTTCTAATTTTATTGAAGTTCCTATGATTGCTCAGTTTACAGGAAATTTTTTAGGGTCTTTCGATGTAGCCTTTAAATTCAATCAGAACAAACTCGGATACGATTCTTCTATTGGAATTGCTCCCGATTTCGAGGTTGTTTCTTCGCTCAATTCAAATGATGAATATTTGCGAATAGTTGCGTCACGAATTACTTCTGAAGTGATAGCTAGCGGCGATACTATTGCCCATATCAAATTTGAAATTCTCGACGAATGTTCTGCAGTATTTAGTACCGATTTCAATTCCATCACCACATGGTTGAATGGAGAAGTTTCAGGCTATCGTTTTATCGATGGTGCGACATTGCCTGATCCGATTCAAATTGTGTCTGCTGCACCTTATTGCGTGGGCTCTCCGGTTGAATTCAGTTACGGCGATGTGATCGATGGCAATGTTATTGAGACTTACAACTGGCAGTTCGGCGATGGATCTTCTGCTATTGGTCAGGATGTATCAGTTAGCATCACAGCTCCGGGTGCTACGCCAATTACGCTTTCGATGACAGCTGCAAATGGTTGTACGTATCAGGTTGCGGGAGAAGTATTCGTTTCAACTTCGCCGGTTGCTTCATTCACGTACACATTCGATGCGAACTCTTCAGTGGTTACGTTTGATAACACATCAACCATCAGCAGTGGTAATATCTCGAACTACAATTGGAGTTTTGGCGATAACAACACGTCAACGGAAGCTGACCCATCATACACCTACGCTTCAGCGGGTACCTACACGGTGTCGCTTACCGCTATTTCTGCGTTGGGATGCTCTTCTACTTATGAGACACAAGTGAACGCTACTGTGGGTGTTGAAGAGTCTGCAGCGGGCTTTGCACTGCAGCTTTATCCAAACCCAGCCGGCGAGAAGGCATTCGTAGTTTCCTCAGTGAAGGGTGTTCTGGTTGTAGTCGATCAGGCCGGTCGTAAAGTTCTTGAAAGTGTAAACATTACACCGAATAGTGCTTATATGATTGATTCTTCATCATGGGCGGAAGGAATGTATCAGGTTGTTGTAACAACTTCAACAGGTTCTCGAACAACACGATTGGTTAAGGTCAATTAAGTGTTTTGATTATACAGGTTAATGCGAGCAAGCCCGGTCTTTTGGCCGGGTTTTCTTTTTTGTCTATTCATGACGCTTTTCATTCAAGTATATTTGACCGGATGCCGTTTCTGCAGTTAGATATTACCGATGCGCAAGCCCGTGATCAATTGTTGCGTGTGATGCGTTCCGCTTTTCCGGTAGCGATGTTGCAACTGCCAACCGTTTTCGCTTTGATTGCACCGCCCACCGAAGCAGGTGTTGAGGCCTTGAACAAAGCGAAGAATAGAATAGTCGGTAAGTACTATGGTTCTGCGATTGGTGAACTCTCAGCGTTTGTTGCTATGGCACTGCAGCAACATGTGCCTGATCATTTTCGTAAGGACCTTCAAAGCATGCGGGTAATGGAGGGAGCATTTATTCGGCTAAAGGTAACCAATGGTATGGATGATACCGCCTGCGTCACAAACGGCACACATCAGGGCTTGTTACTATCAGAAGGTCCTGAACGAATGCTCTTCCGTGCGATTGAAGAAGCATTTGCTTTGAATGCTCCCAATGCGTTATTCGCTGGCGGATCCTATTACGCACCGATTTGCACCAGTGCAAATGTGAGCGGAGATCCTTTGGGTTCAATTGTCGATATGGAGCGAGCCCTTCGATTTGCAGACGAGCGCAACATTTCGTTGGTCATTTCTAATTCTACCGAAAAATCCGATGAATCGGGTTCCTATCCCATTTTTTCATTTGATCGAAACACAGTGAGCGTCATGCGTCGAGGGCCCCGGCAAGAACGTATATTGCGAGCTCTACCGACAACTATTGTCGTGAGATAGAATCTTCATGAGAGAACAACCGATAACCCGTCAGGTAGTTGATGCCGCCTATGCTATTCATTATCCAAGTCTTCCTGAGCCTACCCAAGATAAAATCCGTAATCTCATCATTGACGGAATGGGAGTGCTCATCGAAGGTCTTGGTCATCACAATGTAGGTATTGTTGTCGACCACTTGCGTGATGTCGGCGGAAGTTCAACAAGCTTCTTACCTGGTCATGACTACGCTACATCTATTCCTGATGCTGCCTTCGTGCATGGAATTGCTATTCATGTTATGGATTTCGAGCCAATGTTCGATCCGCCAACGCATGTGGTATCTCCAGTGCTGGGCGCGCTCGTTGCGCTGATGATGTGTGATGGCAAATCTTCCTGCGCAAAAAGAGATCCTCATGGCGAACTCTTTCTAAAGGCATTTACGGCAGGCATTGAATTGCAGGCTGATTTGCGCACAGCAGCGCTCATAGCTGATAATGATGCGCGCGTGCATGAGAATTTCTTCCCGTTCCAGAAACAAGGTTTTCATCCACCTGGAACTGTTGGAGTGATGGGAGCTGCCTTGGCGTCATCTATATGGCTAGGTCTATCAGTTGACCAAGCATGTATGGCATTGGGGATGGCCGCAAGCAGGGCAGGAGGTATTGCCGGTAATATCGGCACAATGACCAAGGCTGCCCACAGCGGGAATGCTGCTCGCTCGGGTGTTGAATGTGCCATGCTTGCCAAACGAGGATTTACAGCCTCTGCCGCTACGCTTGAAGAACCCGGGGGTTGGGGTGACGTGTTCGGTGGGGATTTTTTTGATAGAAAGCAATTGGTTGATGGAATGCGAAGCTTGCGTTGTTTTAGTACACCCGGCTTTGCTTTTAAGCATTGGCCCGCGCACACCGCCATGCAGGTGTCCATTCATGCGGCACTGCCTCTGCATAAGCCCGGCATACCATTCGAAGGTTCTGTGCATATTGAAGCTCCGGTTTTCAAGTATTGTGATCGGCCTCAGCCCAAAAGCACGGATGAATGTCGTTTTAGTATTCAGTTCAATGTGGTTCAGGCAATTGTAGATGGAAAAGTTACGCCCGAGAGTTATTCTGAAGCACAATTAAACCGCCCCGACATTCAACAGTTACTTGCTAAAACACGATTGGATATGGTTCATGACATCCCGGCGGATTTCACCAAAATGGAAGTGCGTGTGAAGTTGTCCGATGGAAGAGCATCGGTTAGCGATCGATGGCCCGGTCATTGGAAGTTGCCGGCTACGAACGAACAAATTCAACGAAAATTTATACGCTGTGCGTCCTATATGTATCCAAAGGAAACTGCCGGGCAACTGTTCGATTGCTTAAGTGCGAGCACCAATCAAATCAACATAATTCAGCTTACAGCCCTGCTTCGCGAGAGGTTATAGGCCCGGCAGCCGTAAACCTTGGGGTTATCCTTACCTTTGCTCAGCGCTATGTCATTCTCCGATCTCAACCTCAACAATGCACTCCGCAATGCCCTCGATGACTTGGGTTACACGGAACCAACCGCTATTCAGGTGCAAGCCTTTGCGCCCATCATGGCCGGTAACGATGTTTTGGGTATAGCCCAAACCGGGACGGGTAAGACATTTGCGTACCTCATGCCGCTCATACGCCAGTGGCAATTTCAGCAAAAGAAAACTGTAGGTATGCTTATTATAGTTCCGACCAAGGAACTGGTAGTGCAGGTCGAAGAGGCCTTTGCGAGCATCGCTAAGTACGCAAGTCTTCGAATCGTCGGTGTTTATGGCGGTCCTAGCTTGAAAACACAAGCCGCTGAAATTGCAAAGGGTACTGATGTGGTCGTGGGAACACCCGGACGAATCAATGACCTGTTGTTGCACGGCACCATCAATCCACGGCAAGTCAAAAAGTTGGTTATTGACGAGGTCGACCAGCTACTCAATTTAGGTTTTCGAAATGACCTTATGCACTTGCTCGATGTATTGCCGGAGAAGCGACAGACACTCATGTTTTCGGCAACCATGACTGCCGATGTGGAGGGTGTCATCGCCCGCTATATGCAACGCGTGGTGCGCATCGACTCTGCAGCAGTTGGTGCTACCGCAGAAGGCATTGAGCAGCGATTATTTGAAGCTCCGAACTTTTATTCGAAACTCAATCTGCTGAAGTACTTGTTGCACAGCGATGAGACAATGCAACGCGTGTTGGTGTTCGCAGGTGGCAAACGTATGGCAGACCGTTTGGAGTTTATGCTCGAAGACGACTTCGGTTCGCAGATGGCCGTTATACACGCCAACAAGAATGCGAACAAGCGTTTGCGCACCGTCGATGAGTTTGCTGAAGGTAAGTGCCGCATTTTGGTTGCAAGCGACTTACTTGCTCGCGGTATCGATGTTGAAGGTGTGACGCATGTTGTGAATTTCGTATTGCCCGGCGCACCCGAAGACTATGTGCATCGCATTGGTCGAACAGGAAGAGCGCAACGAGCCGGTGTTGCTATTTCAATGGCCGCACCGTATGAGTCGGAGTCACTTAAAGAAATTGAATTACTTATCGGAAGTCGCATACCGCGCATGGAATGGCCAGCACAAGTTGAACTTAGCAAGGAAGTGCTGCCCGAAGAAACTGATCGCGGTCCTATGCCCATTAAGGTGAAAGCACCAAAACTTGATGGGGGAGGAGCCTTCCACGAAAAACTCGACAAGAACAAGAAAGTCCCCATCAAAGTAAGCCGCGCCGACAAGATGAAAGCGAAGTACGGGAAGCGTTATGAGGGTGGGCATAGTAATAGCACGCGGTAGGTAAAAGGTGATAGGTGATAGGTAGTAACCTCTCACCTGTCACCTGTCACTTAATGCCTGTCTAGCGTTCCCCCCAATCGCCAACGCCATTTCCAACGTGGGCAAATCATTCGGGTCGCCATTGAAGGGATTCTCAATTTCTTCGGCAATGAGCTCGATGCTGGTGAGGACATAGAGAACAAAGACAGTTACAGGAGCAATGAAGTAGAGCATTTGCGGGCTGTAAATCCAAGGGAAAAGCATCACATAGAAGAAGATGAATTTCTTCAGGAACACCGAGTAAGAGAATGGAATGGGTGTGTTCTTAATGCGCTCGCATGCACCACACACATCAATTAGTTTGT
>JBIKSC010000085.1:0-9617 GCA_044348775.1 Flavobacteriales bacterium
CGGGGTGCGTCCGCGGAGCATCATGTCTTGCTGCAGATTGAGGGCGTTGCGTCGCACCTGATCCATCAGCGTGCTGAGTTGGTTGTGCGCAGGATGACTTTTTTGCACATGACATTTATGCTCGTCCCAATCGGCGGTTTTGATGTCGATTTTGAGCGAAATGGTCGCAGAATGGTCTTGGTGTGTCATACGGAAGAACACGGTTGACACATCGGTGCGTTTGGTCTTTTTCTTAATGAAAAAAGAGGTCTTGATAGGAGTAGTAATCATTGAACTGACTGATTTTCAAAGTTAAAAACATTGAAAATCAAACTCTTACGCAACTTCACGCAACGACGCGAAAGATCGCGAACCTGTTGAACCCCTGGAAACCCCAGTAAAATCAGGGCCTCCAAACGCGCGCAGGATTTGCGAAAAAAATGCGGGCTTTTTATGCGCTTTTTTGCGCTTTTCGTCGCTTTTGGCTAAAAGTTAAAAAGGCCCGCAAACGTAGTGCTTGCGGGCCTTTTCGGAATTTTGCGCGTTTCTGCTGTCGAAACTCTGCGGAGAGGGCGGGATTCGAACCCGCGGTACCTTTCAGTACACACGCTTTCCAAGCGTGCTCGATCGACCACTCTGACACCTCTCCTTATAATTACGGATTACGGATTACGGATTACGGATTAATCTGTAATTCGTAATCCGTAATTTGTAATCCAAGAGTCCCGACTCTTTTGTCGGGGGGCGCAAAAATAACCCGCTATCTTCGCCTCACAAATCAAATCTTTTCTGCTCGTGAAAAAAAATCTACTTGCTCTCTTTGTTCTTTGCATGACAGCGTTTAGTGCCTCTGCGCAAGGAACCAATGTTAACGTTATCATCAATGGTTTGGATCCGTCGTGCGGCATTGTGTCGGTAACGGGCTCTTTCTACGCCAGCGAAGATTCTACCATCGTTACCAACGTCAACTTCCAAATGGCCGGGGCACTTACCGCATACAGTGCGCTGATTCCCTCAGCCAGCGAAGCGATAACTATTACCATTTGCGTGCAACCATCGCCTAACTGCGGCTTCGTGACTTGCGTTGACCAAACGGTGTACGCCAATACCATGAATAGCGTACTCATCAATTTGGGTGGCGCGACCGATGCAGACCAAGATGGCTTCACCGGCGACATGGACTGCGACGACAACGATCCGTCTGTAAATCCGGGCATGGAAGAAATCTGCAACGATTTCATGGATAACAACTGCAACGGTCAACTCGATGAAGGCTGCAGCGGCGGAGAAACGGACAACGACAACGACGGATTTAGCATCAACAACGATTGCAACGACAACAATGCATCCATCTTCCCCGGTGCTATGGAAATCTGTGGCGACTCAATCGACAACAATTGCAACATCCTCGTTGATGAGGGTTGCAACGAGGGTCCTATTGATTTCGACATGGACGGCTACTATTCCAACTCCGATTGCAACGATATGGACTACATGGTAAATCCGGGCATGGTTGAAATCTGCGCGGATGCAGTTGATAACAACTGCAACGGCATTGTGGATGAAGAAGGCTGCACGGGTGGTGGCACAGAAGGATGCAATCCGGAAATTCTCCTGGTAAGCGACTCTGCCATGTGGAGCGAAACGCCGGGTGTTGTATGGATCCTTTTCCCATTCGATCCTTCTAATACCGCCTCATTCGTCTGGGATTTCGGTGATGGAAACACTTCGACCGAGCCCTTCCCTACCAACGTCTATGACGTGGCCGGTACCTACACCGTTTGCCTTACCGTAATGGCTAACGGATGCGTTGGTACTACCTGCCTGACATTCACCGTTACTACCGAAGGAGACTTCCTTCCCGGCGGCATGCCAATGACCGGCTTTACCCTAAATGTGGTGAACGCGATTCCTAACAACGTGAGCGAAGTTTCTGCCAACGCGGTTTTGGAAGCATACCCTTGCCCCTTCAACGATGAGCTAAAACTGAATATTCAATCGGCTCTGGCGGGTAATGCTCAAGTGGCTTGCTACGATATGACAGGATCTTTGATTGCCCAAGAGCAATTCGTGGTTTCAAACCAACTGAATACCTACTCTATTCCAACCAGCTCATGGAGCAACGGTGCTTACACCATTGTAGTGAGCACACCAAGTGGCACCGTTCGTAGGGTTGTTATGAAGTAATTTGTATATGTTCGCATTCGGAAAAGAGATGGATGTTCCATCTCTTTTTCGTTTTTAATCACCCAAGAATTACTCGCTGAGAGTGGTAATAATTAGACGAAACAACCAAGCAATGATTAAACCGTTACTAACCGCAATTTGCCTCATCGCAGGCACTGCAGCTATGGCTCAACTTAGCTATGGCGGTCAACCGAAAAACTGGGAGGTTAAAACAACCTCCACCGATATTCGCTTCGAGCGTATGGGCGCCATCGATCGTGAACGCCTGGCATTGGAAGACGCCATTACCGATCAATACAAAGACATACCCTACCGCTTTGGTGTTGAATTCGAAACGAATTTCAACATCAACAATTCGGGTGTTATTGCCTCTGATGCATCAACCGGAACCACCAGTTGGTTGCTCGGTATCGAGTGCCCCGGTGCTCTTTCGATGAGCATTCGCTTCGATGAGTTCGTGGTGCCCAAAGGCGGACAGGTTTTCATCTGGTCGGCCGACCGCAAAGAATTTCTGGGCGCGTTCAACCACAAGAACATGAAGCCATCAGGCGTTCTAGCCTGCGGTCTCATTCACGGTGATCAAATCGTGGTGGAATACACATGCCCTACCAACTTCTTTGATCAATCGGAACTTACCATCGGCGAAGTCGTGCACACCTACCGTCCGTTTGCAAGCAGCCCGTTTGTGCAAGATGCTGTGGATGCATTGCGCGGTCCTTTCGGCAGTTCGGGCGCATGCAACGTAAACGTGAATTGTCCGGAAGCAGCCGACTGGCAAATTGAAAAGCGCTCTGTTGCCATCATCGTGCAAGGCGGCAGCGGCATTTGCACGGGCGCTTTGGTAAACAACACAGCCAACGATGGTACTCCCTATTTCCTTACAGCCAACCACTGCACCGCAGGCTCCAATGTAGGCAGCTGGGTGTTCTATTTTAACCACGAAGCTGCGGGTTGTTCGGGCAACACGGGACCAACTTCTGACCTGATTTCAGGTGCTGAACTGGTAGCGAATAATTCCGGAAGTGATGTCGCGTTGTTGCTTCTCGATGAGACGCCTCCGGCGTCCTACAACGTTCAATATGCAGGTTGGGACGCAACCGATGCTGAAAATGCGGTTTCTTCCACCGTTTGTATTCACCACCCCGGCGGAAACGTGATGAAGTTTTCACGTGACGATGATGCTGCTTACCATGATTCTGCGGCTGGAGCTCAAGTTTGGTGGGTAGATGAATGGGAATTGGGCGTGACGGAACCCGGCTCGAGCGGATCTCCATTATTCAACCAAGACCACCGCATCATTGGTCAGCTCTACGGCGGCGCAAGTGCATGCAACGGCAGCAATGGCAACGGCCAATACGATTACTACGGTCGCTTTGGTGTGAGCTGGGATAACGGCAACAGCGCCTCATCCAGATTAGAAGATTGGCTCGACCCTCTCAACACAGGAACACTTGTTCTGGATGGCTATCCGGATGGATTTCAATTGCCGAACCTCGATGCACAATCGGGCGGTATTAGTGGAATTGCAGAGAACAACTGCAATGATCAGATTTCACCGGTGTTCACCCTGGTGAACCAAGGAACAACAACCCTTGTTTCCTGCACCATCAACTATCAACTCAATAATGGCAGCACATCAACTATCAATTGGACCGGTTCTTTGAACACCAACCAAACCGATGCGATTGAACTGCCAACGCTCACCGCGAACAACGGATCCAACACAATCACGGTTTGGATTACCAACGTGAATGGCGCTGCAAACGATGATGTAGAGAACAACAACAGCACAACTTTCGACTTCAATGCAATAAGCGGGAATTCCAGTTCATTCAGCCTCAGTATTGTTCTGGATGAATATCCGGAAGAGACTTCATGGGACATTCAGGATGATGCCGGCAATGTTATCGCCAGCGGTTTAGGGTACACAGGTGGTAGCATTAATCTGGAAGTTTGCATAGAGGCGGGTTGCTATGAGTTCACGATTTATGATGAATATGGAGATGGTCTTTGCTGCTTGTATGGCGAAGGCTCTTATGAAGTGATTAATCCGAATGGTGTCGTAGTGGCAACTGGAGGCGAATTCGCGGACAGTGAAACTACAACCATCTGCACCACGACTGTCGGTGTAAGTGAAGCGCCGGAAGAGAATCTCCGAGTGTACCCCAACCCGGCAAATGATTTCTTGTTTATTCAAACCGAGAGCTCAGCATTCGAAATTCGTCTCTATGATTCGGTAGGTCGCATGGTCTTGAATCAGTTCAACTCAGCGTCACAAGCTAACCTTCCCACATCCAACCTATCGGAAGGAGTTTATACGCTTACCGTGGTAAGTGAAAAAGGAACATACAACACGCAGGTGGTGATCAATCACTGATCGTATTATAGTCTTCCAAAAAGCACTGCCTCGGCGGTGCTTTTTGTTTTATAATACAATCCTTTTGGATGCTAGCTTTGGACCACCAAATGCCGCAATGATACCCAGCTCTATTCCTGAAACATGCAGGTAATTGAGTGTTTGCGCCATAAAGAGATCGGTGATTACAGACTGTCCCTTTACCTCCAATATAATAGAATCTTCAACCACAAAATCGGCGCAGAAGTAATGAGGAAGTATGATGCCCTTGTAAAGCACTTCATACTTATGTTCGCGGTGGTATGCGATACCGGCCCTGTCAAATTCTATTTGGAGGGCGTCCTTATAAACGATTTCTAAGAAGCCATTTCCCAGATTGCTATGAACTGCGAAGCAACAGCGCATAACCTCGAAACTCAATTCTTTGTGTAAGATGTTAGTCATTCTGGATATTTTTTGCAAACATCCTATGACGCAAAAAACATCATTATTCCTGATTGGAATATAAAAGGAAATAAGTGCGCTGTGATAAAGGATTAAGTAACAGCTAACCAAGAATTCACGAATAGAATAATCAATAAATACGTTAATGATTCGCGTATTCGTGGCAGCACCCTACAACTCCTTCGCCCGGTTCCAGTATTCGTCCATTTCGGCAAGAGACATTTCACCGAGCATTTTGCCGTCTTTGGCGCTTTCTATTTCGAGGTACTGAAAGCGCTTGATGAATTTGCGGTTGGTTTTTTCCAGAGCGTCTTCAGGATTAATTCCTTTGAAACGTGCGTAGTTGATGAGAGAGAACAACACATCTCCAAACTCGTCTTCCATTTTATCGCTATTAGCATCGGCCTCGACCTTGAACTCTTCTAACTCCTCCTGCACTTTATCCCATACCTGATGGGCATGCTCCCAATCGAAACCAACTCCTCGAGCCTTGTCCTGGATACGCGAGGCCTTCACCAAAGCAGGCAAACCCTGAGGCACACCCTCCAGAACGCTTTTCTTTCCTTCCTTTAGCTTGAGTTTTTCCCAGTTCGCCTTCACCTCATCTTCATTGGCCACCACTACGTCTCCGTAAATGTGCGGGTGACGGCTGATGAGCTTCTCGCAAATGCCGTTGAGTGAATCGGCTATATCGAAAGCCCCCTGCTCGCTGGCAATTTTCGCATAGAAAACCATGTGCAGCAGAATGTCGCCAATCTCCATTTTCAACTCGGACAAATCACCTTTGATGATGGCGTCGCCCAATTCATAGACTTCCTCTATGGTGAGGTGACGCAAACTTTCGAGCGTCTGCTTTTTATCCCACGGACATTGCGCACGCAGTTCATCCATGATGTTCAACAGCCGTTCGAAGGCGTCTTTTTTGGCTTGCATAGAGTTCATGCGGCAAATGTACTCCCAGGCGACACGCTTCGAATTGCTAGGGTATCTCCGAGAAAGGGCTCTTATTCACAATTTTTCTTAGTGCTATGCTTGAAGCTATTTCCCTTCGTTTATTCGCGTTATGAAAAGACAACTCATAGCCGCTGCCCTGTTTGCAGCTTCCATCCAAGCCATGGCTCAAAGCAGCATGGTCGTTCCTACAAAAGCAGATTTTAATCAATGGCATATGCTCGATGAGGCTGATGGTTCAGCCGGTGTGAGCGCAATCAAAGCCTACAATGAACTGTTGAAGGGAAAAAAGGCAACCCCTGTGGTGGTGGCCATTATCGATAGCGGCACAGAGACTTTTCATGAAGACCTGCGCGATAAAATTTGGGTGAATACCGATGAAGTAGCAGACAACGGAGTGGATGACGACAAGAACGGATACATCGATGACGTGCACGGTTGGAGCTTCATTGGAGGCCCCGGTGGCGATGTGTCGGCCGATAATCTTGAGTTTACCCGCATCTACCGCGCTAAGAAAGCTCGCTTTAGCCATGTGACAGATGCTTCTCAAGTGGCTAAAGCTGACAAAGCCGATTATGAGCACTATTTAAAAATGAAAGCAGAGCATGACCGCCGAATGGAAGAAGCACAAGGCGGCTTGATGCAAATAGCCATGGTTGAGCAATTCGCCACCAGCGCGAAAGATGCCGTTCGCCAACATTTGGGTAAAGACAATTACACGGTGGAAGAGGTAGCGGGCATCCAGACGGAAGATGAGTTTCTGGCTGCTGCCAAAGGCTTTGTGATCATGTCATTGACTGAAGACATTGACTCGCAAATAGCCGAAGGCCGCCATTATTATCAAACGCAAACCGAGTATCAGTTGAACCTCGACTTCGATCCACGTTCGATGGTGGGCGACAACTACAACGACATCAACGAACGCGTTTACGGCAACAACCACATAGACGGTCCGGAGGCCGAACACGGCACGCACGTGGGTGGTATTGTTGGTGCTTCCTGGAATGGCAAGGGAATGGACGGCGTTTGCGAGAATGCCCAGCTGATGGTAATTCGCTGCGTGCCGAACGGCGATGAGCGCGACAAAGACGTTGCAAATGCAATTCGCTATGCGGTAGACAATGGAGCGCGTGTGGTAAACATGAGCTTCGGCAAGAGTTTTTCACCCGGAAAAGAAGCCGTAGATGCAGCCGCAGAATATGCTGAAAGCAAGGGTGTGCTCTTGATTCACGCGGCGGGCAATGATTCGAAAAACATTGACGAGCAAGCGAACTTCCCGAAAGATACCTACAACGATGGCGGAGAGTGCAGCACCTGGATGGAGATTGGTGCAAGCGGTTCAACCGTCGAAGGATTGATGGCTGACTTCTCTAATTATGGTAAAAAGTCGGTTGATGTGTTTGCTCCCGGTGTAGACATCTATAGCACAGTTCCCGGCGGCGGATTCAAAGACAACAGCGGCACGAGCATGGCAGCTCCGGTGGCCAGCGGTGTTGCAGCAACTATTCTGAGTTACTATCCTCAGCTTACAGCCACCGATGTGAAAGCCATCATGATGCAAAGCGCAACCGATTACCGTAAGGTGAAGATTGAACGCACGGTAGAGCGCAAAGCGATAGGCAAATTCTTCGCGCGCATCTTCATCAGCAAGAAGAAAAACGAGAAATCCGAAATTCCACCTCGAACCTACAAAACGAAGTCTGTTCGTTTTGGTGATATGAGCGTAACCGGTGGTGTTATCAACTTGTACGAAGCATTGAAGCTCGCCGAAACCTGGAAGAAGTAAGAGGTATGCGTGTGCTTATGGTTTGTTTGGGCAACATCTGTCGTTCGCCGATGGCGGAAGGAGTGTTGTGGAACATGGCACAGGAGCGTAAAATAAACCTGGAGGTTGACAGCGCGGGAACAGCCAACTATCATGTAGGCGAATCGCCCGATCATAGGGCCATTCGATGCATGAAAGAATACGGAATTGACATTTCTCGACTTCGCGGAAGGCAATTCAACAAGCATGATTTTGAGTCGTTTGACCATATCCTGGTAATGGATCAGTCGAACCTCCGCAATGTGCTTGCACTGGCAGAAAACGATTCGCAACGCAGCAAGGTTAAATTGATGCTTTCTTATTCCTCTTCTCCCGAATCACTCGATGTGCCCGACCCGTGGTATGGCGGTATGGAAGACTTTCACAAGGTGTATGCAATGCTGACGGAAGCGGTGGAGGGGTTTTTAGATTCTAGGGAATAGGTGATAGGTGATAGGTGCGGTCACCTCTCAATCCGTAATCCGTAATTCGTAATCCTTAATCTCTCCTTGTTTCTAGTTTTGACGCAAATTAGCCGCGTAAAATTTCCATTATGAAAATTGGTGTTATCGGATCGGGGGCCATGGGCAGTGGCATTGCACAAGTTGCTGCGCAAGCCGGATATGAAGTAGTAGTTTATGACCAACAGAAGGCAGCACTGGAGCGCGCAGAAAACGGATTGAAGGCAACTCTATCCAAGCTGGTGGATAAAGGAAAGATTTCGTCAGAAGATTCCACCGGAATACTGAATCGCATAGCCTTTAGGGAATCGCTTGAGTCGCTGGCTTCATCCGATTTAGTCATTGAAGCAATAGTCGAAAACATCGAAGTCAAGAAGACCGTTTTTAGATCACTTGAAGCCATCGTTAGCGAGCGCTGCATTCTGGCAACGAACACCTCTTCCCTATCCGTTACCGCTATTGCTGCAGCATGCGACAAACCGGACCGATTCATTGGCATTCACTTTTTCAATCCCGCGCCACTCATGCCGCTGGTGGAAATCATACCCGCCTTGCAGACGAGTACCAACCTGGCCGTCACCTGCAGCGACCTTATGCGCGCTTGGGGCAAGGTGCCTGTCATATGCAAAGACACACCAGGCTTCATCGTTAACCGCGTGGCTCGTCCCTACTATAGCGAAGCGCTTCGCATTTACGACGAAGGATTGGCCGACATGGCGACCATCGACCAGGCTATGCGCAACCTAGGATTCCGCATGGGGCCCTTCGAGTTGATGGACATGATTGGTCACGATGTGAATTATACTGTTACTGAAAGTGTTTTCACCGCGATGTATTTCGATCCACGATACCGTCCGAGCATTACCCAAAAGAAACTCGTTGAAGCAGGTTGGTTGGGTAAAAAGAGCGGACGCGGATTTTACAACTATGCCGAGGGATCTATTCAGCCCACGCCTTCGAGCGACAGTGCGCTTTTGACCCGAATCGGGCAGCGTATTTTGGCAATGCTCATCAACGAAGCGTATGACACCGTTTACTACGGCATTGCTTCCTCCGAAAGCGTTGACCTGGCCATGACCAAGGGCGTGAACTACCCGAAAGGACTCATCGCCTGGGGCAAAGAAATTGGACTCCCTGCCGTTCGTGAGCAACTCACGCTGCTTCAATCGATGTACGGAGAAGATCGGTATCGAGTGAGCGCTGGGCTGGGGACTGGGGACTGAGGACTGGGGACTGGAGACTGGGGACTGGGGACCTGAGAATTGCGAAGTTGGAAACAGTTCTTTCTTGTATTCGTGAATTCGTGGCTCTAACTCATCAAACCCAAGACGCCAGGTATATGAACCGTATCTGAACAAGAACCTCCCCGTAAAAATTCGTGAATTCGTCTCAACCTGCACTGATATTTGCGACTTCGAAATCAACTATGAAAAAG
>JBIKSC010000340.1:0-2529 GCA_044348775.1 Flavobacteriales bacterium
GAAGGCTTTCCGAGTTCATATCGAATTTGGTGCGGAGGAAATTCGCCATCCAATCGCTTAGATGAACGCCTGCGTAGAGCCCGACAAACAAAGCCAGCATGGAGAATACTTCCATCACGAAACCATTACGCCAGCCGCGCCAAATGGCCAAACCAATGGGAATAAGGAGTGCAAGGTCTAGATAGCTCACCATGCTAACGAAAATAGAATTCAACCGATCTCTCCATATTCCCATGAATAGGAGTTTTAAACACTGCATTTTGAATGAGCCCGTTTTGATTTACAGCGAATTAGATGGAATGGCCATTGGCTTGCCTCTTCCTTTTTGTACATTTGTCTCCTAGCGCTTTTCCTAATCAAACCAAGATGTCAGCCAACGTAGAAAGTCAGGAGCAGTGGGATGTTGTAATAGAGCCCGATTATCCGTTATTCAATCTTCGCCTCAGGGAGGTATGGAATTACCGCGACTTGCTGTGGATTTTGGTTTTCCGAAACTTTGTTGCTCAGTATAAGCAAACGCTCTTAGGGCCGGTTTGGTTCTTCATCCAGCCTATGCTTACTACGCTCACGTTCATGGTCATTTTTGGAGCAATTGCCCAAATTCCAACCGGTGGCATACCTCAGCCGTTATTTTATTTAAGCGGAGTTGTTATCTGGACCTATTTTTCAGATTGCCTCGTGAAGACAAGCACTGTGTTTAAAGACAATGCAGGAGTTTTTGGCAAGGTTTATTTCCCCCGCCTCATTATACCGCTGAGTATCATCGTTAGCAACCTCATCAAGTTTGCCCTTCAGTCTGTTCTATTTTTGTTGGTGCTCCTGTATTACGTCTATTTCAAAGGCGATGTTTTTCAGTTGCACACCACTTCATTCTTGTTCATGTTGCCGGTGTTTCTGTTGCTTATGGCACTACTCGGACTGAGCTTGGGTATGATTATAAGTTCACTCACTACGAAGTACCGCGATTTGGCTTTTCTGGTTGCCTTCGGTGTCCAACTTCTTATGTATGCTACGCCAGTCGTTTATCCGCTCGATAGTGAGCGCGTGCGAAATCTTGCCGGCAACTTTTTACAATGGAACCCGCTTGCGCCCATTTTTGAAGGAGTGCGAAAGGGCTTGTTCGGAACAGGCTTTTTTGAATGGTGGTATTTCGGTTATGCTGTTGCCGTGACGGTGGTGTTAATGTTTATTGCCATCATCGTATTCAATAAAGTAGAACGTAATTTCATCGATACTGTATAACGCCCCACGCAATGTCTAAAGCTATAGAAGTATCGCATCTTTCTAAACTCTATCGATTGGGTGCAATCGGAACGGGAAATCTTTCCCATGATTTTCAGCGCTGGTTGGCAAAAGTTCGTGGTAAGGAAGATCCATACATGGTTATTGGTAAGCAAAATAACCGCGAAGCCGGAGGCAAAAACGATGTTGTTTACAGCCTGAACGATATCAGCTTCACAATTAACCAAGGCGATTCTGTAGGGATAATAGGGCGCAATGGTGCCGGTAAAAGCACTCTCTTGAAAGTGTTAAGCCGAATCACAAGTCCAACATCCGGCTCTGTTAAGGTGCGTGGAAGAGTGGCTAGCCTTCTCGAGGTAGGTACAGGTTTTCATCCTGAACTGAGCGGACGTGAAAATATTTATCTCAATGGTTCTATACTCGGTATGCGCCGCCATGAGATAACGTCTAAACTTGATGAGATTATTGAATTCTCGGGTGTTGAACGCTACATCGATACTCCTGTAAAGCGGTACTCGTCAGGTATGTATGTGCGATTAGCTTTTGCTGTTGCCGCCCATCTTGAACCTGAAATTCTGATAGTCGATGAAGTACTCGCTGTGGGTGATGCTGAGTTTCAGAAGAAATGTCTTGGCAAAATGAATCAGGTGAGTACTTCGGAGGGACGCACGGTTTTGTTTGTAAGCCACAACCTAACAGCAGTTGAAACACTTTGCAATCAGGGTATTTATCTCGACATGGGAAGACTCGCTATGCAAGGTCCAACACTCGATGTGGTGCGCGAGTATGTGTCGCGTGACTTGCTGGCAAGGCGTGTTGTACAGTCCACTGAAAGTAAGAAGTTGGGCAACGAGCATATCACCATCGTTGAAGCAGCGGTTGAAAACGGCAGCTCGGAAACCCCATCAGACATCATCGACATCTCTTCGGATGTGAGATTGAAAATCACACTGATTAATCATACCAAAGACCACCATCTTTCGGTTGGGTTCGATTTGAAAACGGCCAAAGAAGAGGTTGTGTTCGGTTCCGGAGGTAAGCTTCATAGCCCACCAGGTATGCCCACCGTTTTTACGTGTATCATTCCCGGCAACTTCCTCAACGATGATTTGTACCAAATGGATATTTATTTCCATACTCCGGGAATGAGTAAGCTTTTTGCTCAGAGGAGTATGGTTTCGTTTGAAATTAAAGATCAGGCGCGCGAAAATGGATTCCTCGGCAAAATCAATGGAATGATTCGCCCCCAATTGCAATGGTCGTCCTCCGCAGGAATCATCACTTCAG
>JBIKSC010000086.1:0-9536 GCA_044348775.1 Flavobacteriales bacterium
GTGGATGATAAAGTATTGCTGAAAAGCGACGGCATGCCGACCTATCACCTTGCACACATCGTCGATGATTATTTGATGAAAATCACCCACGCCGTTCGCGGCGAAGAATGGTTGCCAAGCGCTCCGGCGCACGTGCTCATTTATCGCTACCTCGGTTGGGAAAGCGACATGCCACAACTCGCGCATTTACCGCTATTGCTCAAGCCCGATGGCAATGGAAAACTCAGTAAGCGCGATGGTGATCGCCTCGGATTCCCTGTTTTTCCGCTCGACTGGAACGATCCGTTTACCGGTGAAAAATCATCAGGGTATCGCGAGCGCGGTTACTACCCGGAGGCATTCGTAAACATGCTTGCGTTTCTCGGATGGAACCCTGGAACCGAACAAGAAATTTTCACACTCGAAGAATTGTGTGCGCACTTTTCATTCGAACACATCCACAAAGCGGGCGCGAAATTCGATCCCGAAAAAGCAAAGTGGTTCAATGAGCATTATCTGCGTGCAACGAAAAGCAGCGAGCTCGGCGAGCACATCAAAGCAGATGTTCAACAGGCTTTCAACATCGCAGAGGGTGATCATCGTTTGAGTGCAGATTATCTCACGAAAGCAGCCGAATTACTCAAGCCACGCGTGCAGTTCGAACATGAAATGAAAACAACCGGTGCTTACTTGTTTCAAGCTCCCGATGGTTACGATGAAACAGTGGTAGCTAAAAAATGGAAGCAGGAATTGCGTCCGTTTTTCGAAGGATTGCAAACGGCGCTGGCTGCGTTGCCTGCGTTTGAAACCGCTCACATCGACGAAACCATCAAGACAACCGCAGCTTCATTCAACCTGAAGCCTGGAGAAATCATGCAACTGCTCCGCGTCATCGTAAGCGGACAAGGAGGTGGCGTAGATTTACTTGGCATGATTGAGCTGCTTGGACAAACAGAAATCAGTGAACGAATGACCCGTGCGTTGAGTCGCATCGGACAATAACTTTGACCTATGGATATTCAAAGAGGACCCAATTTTCTCGAAGAGATTATTGCAGAAGATATCAAGAACGGTAAGCACGGCGGCCGCGTTCTCACGCGCTTCCCGCCGGAACCGAATGGCTACTTGCACATCGGTCACGCAACTTCCATCTGCCTCAACTTCGGACTAGCGAAGCAGTTTGGCGGCAAAACCAATTTGCGTTTCGACGATACCAATCCTGTAACCGAAGACACCGAGTATGTCGACAGCATTCGCAACGACATCAAGTGGCTGGGCTTTGAATGGGCCAATGAATTTTACGCGAGCGATTACTTCGATACGATGTATGCATTTGCCGAAAAGCTCATCAGCGAAGGCTTGGCGTATGTCGACGACAGTTCGGCTGAACAAATAGCGGCCATGAAAGGCACGCCAACCGAACCCGGCAAGCATTCACCTTTTCGCGATCGAAGCGTAGAGGAAAACCTCGACTTGTTCCGTCGCATGCGTGCGGGTGAATTCAAGGAAGGTGAAAAAACATTGCGTGCGAAGATTGACATGTCTTCACCCAACATGCACTTGCGCGACCCGTTGATGTATCGCATCAAGTTTGCGCATCACCACCGCACGGGCGACAAGTGGTGCATCTATCCGATGTACGACTTCGCGCACGGACAGAGCGATTCGATTGAAGAAATTACACACTCCATTTGCACACTCGAGTTTGAAGTGCACAAGCCGTTGTACAACTGGTTCATCGAGAAGCTGGGAATTTTCCCAAGTCAACAGTATGAATTTGCACGTCGCAATTTGAATTACACCGTGATGAGCAAGCGCAAGCTGCTGCAGTTGGTGAATGAAAAGCACGTGAACGGATGGGACGATCCGCGCATGCCCACCGTGAGTGGCTTGCGTCGTCGTGGATATACACCCGAGAGCATTCGTCACTTCTGCGACCTCGTTGGAATTGCTCGTCGCGAGAACGTCATAGATGTAGGACTTCTCGAATTCTGCATTCGTGAAGACCTCAACAAATCGGCTACACGTCGCATGGTGGTGCTTGATCCTATTAAACTCATCATCGACAACTACGAAGAAGGCAAAGTGGAAATGTTGCACGGAGAAAACAATCCGGAAGTAGAAGGCGGTGGCGGCTCACGCGAGATTCCCTTCAGTCGCGAACTGTGGATTGAACGCGACGACTTCATGGAAGAGCCACCGAAGAAATTCTTCCGTTTGGGTCCCGGCTTGATGGTGCGTTTGAAGCACGCATACATCGTGAAGTGCGAATCATTTGTGAAAGATGCAAACGGCAACATCACCGAAGTGCATTGCACTTACATCCCTGAAAGCCGCAGCGGTAACGATACTAGCGGCATCAACGTGAAAGGCACCATGCACTTCGTGAGCGCATCGCATGCAGTGCCTGTGCAGGTGAACTTGTACGATCGTTTGTTCAAGGTGGAAAATCCATCGGCCGAAGAAGGCGACTTCAAGAGCTACATCAACGAGAACAGTTTGCATGTGGTGACCAACGCGATGGCTGAACACGATTTGAGCAACGCGCAAGTGGGCGACAAATACCAGTTCATTCGCTTGGGTTATTTCACGCCTGATCTTGCATCAACTCCCGATAAACTCATCTTCAATCGCACCGTGACGTTGAAAGACTCATGGGCTAAAGCCAACAAATAAGATGTCGCGCATTACCATCAACAACATGCGCATGCACGCCTACCACGGCTGCTGGGAAGAAGAAGCAATCATCGGCGGCGACTATGTTGTAGACGTAGCACTCACGCTCGACTTCAGCGGGGCAGCTGCCGGCGACGACCTCTCGCAAACCGCAGACTATGTGCTCGTGCGTGAAATCGTTTATCACGAAATGGCGATTCGCGCCAAGCTCATCGAAACTGTTGCTCATCGAATCAAAGACAACTTGAAAGCCTCGCTGCCCATGGTCGACAACGTGTGGGTGCGCATCACGAAAGTGAATGCTCCAATGGGCGGGCAAGTGGAGAGTGTGAGCGTGGAAGTGGGGGACTAAGGAGTGGGTACTGGGGACTGAGGACTAGAGAGAGTTGAGACACTTACATTTACTGCTGCTCGCTATTCCGGTGCAACGAACTTACAATTGGCAATCACGCCACTCAACATGATAACTGCCCTAACCGTCTCCAGTCCTCAGTACCCAGTCCTCAGTACCCAGTCCTCACACCAGCAACCACGCAAACAACAGCGTCATCACAATCTGCCAACCAAGAATGGCCAACGCGGCCTTGCCCCACTCATTCTTTTTATACTTTTCCGGATACTTGCGCACGCGATAGGCGCTGTATGCTGACAACCCTACACCGATAACAGCAACTATCAAAGCAGGAATGAAGATGGCGGGACCAAACGTTAAAGGCACAACCACCTCGAACCATGTCAGCATGCCGGCAAGCTTTTGTAAAGCTACACCTGCTAAAACGACAATTACAGAAGCCTTGCCTACAGGATCTACCTCGCGGTATTGCTGTTGGGGCTTGAAGGGTTTTTTGAGGGTGTCGGGAGAGAGAGAGTGACGAATGACTAGTGCCGAATGACTAATTTGGCTGTGGGCAGTTGAGGACTTGCTGATAGACTCCTTCGTGCAGGAGGACAATGCAGGAGTAAAACTGAATTCATTCGAATTGTCTGCAACTAACTCATTAACCGGTTCCAAAATGGGCATCACCTCAGGTACATACTCATCGCCGTTCGCCACATTAGTCCCTCGTCCCTCGTCATTAGTCACTAGTCCTTTGTCACTCGCAGTTCGCCACTCCACATGGTATCCCGGCAAATAATGCCTGCGCTCTATCGAACACGATGTAATCACGAGAACCAATACAAGGAATGTGAGCAGCTGTTTCATGCGGTGCAAGATTAACTAGAAGGTATATTTTTTTAACCGCAGAGACACAGAAAATTCACTCGAAGTTTCTTTGCGTCTTTGCGTTTAGAATTCAATGCACAATCAACTTCCCTGCGGTCTTGGCCCGCACTTCATCAAGCGTGACATCCGGTGCTAATTCAACCAAGTGAAACGCGCCATCGTGGATATCGAACACACCGAGGTCACTTACAACCTTCTTCACACAACCAACGCCGGTAAGTGGCAATGTACAATGCGGTAACAACTTCGAATTGCCGGCCTTATCACAATGTTGCATGGCTACGATGATGTTCTTGGCAGATGCCACTAGGTCCATTGCTCCTCCCATACCCTTCACCATCTTGCCGGGGACTTTCCAATTGGCAATGTCGCCGTGCTCGCTTACTTCCATGGCACCTAGAATCGTGAGATCAATTTTCTGTGCGCGTATCATTCCGAAGCTCATTGCAGAGTCGAACACGGCACTGCCCGGCAGCATTGTGATGGTTTGCTTTCCTGCGTTAATCAAATCGGCATCCTCATCGCCTGCGAACGGAAAAGGGCCCATGCCCAGCAATCCGTTTTCAGACTGCAATTCTACCTCTATGCCTGTGGGCAGATAATTCGCTACAAGTGTGGGTATGCCAATTCCAAGATTGACATACATACCGTCTTTCACTTCCTGCGCAATGCGCTTGGCGATACCTATTTTATCGAGTGCCATTTCGTTGCCTGATTTAATTATGAGCGCTGACGCACGGTGCGTTGCTCAATACGTTTTTCGTAATTATTACCTTGGAATATGCGGTGCACGTAAACACCCGGTGTGTGTATCATGTCGGGATCCAACTCACCGTCGGGTACCAACTCTTCTACTTCAGCAATGGTAATCTTTCCTGCCATAGCCATGAGCGGATTAAAATTGCGAGCGGTCATGCGAAACACAAGGTTGCCTTTCGAGTCGCCCTTCCAAGCTTTAACCAAGGCGAAGTCTGCATCGAATGCATGCTCGAGCAAATAGTTCTTCCCGTTAAAATTGCGTACTTCCTTTCCAATGCCTACCTCGGTGCCAACACCGGCAGGGGTATAGATTGCCGGCATGCCATAACCCGCCGCCATGCATCGTGTGGCGAGTGTGCCTTGTGGGATCAACTCTACCTCTAATTCACCACTCAGCATTTGACGTTCGAACTCATCGTTTTCACCTACGTAAGAGGAAATCATCTTCTTCACTTGCTTGGTTTGAAGCAACAGCCCCAACCCAAAATCATCAACTCCTGCGTTGTTCGAAATACACGTGAGATTTTTGACACCTGTGCGCACCAATTCAGTGATGCAATTTTCCGGAATTCCGCACAAACCAAATCCGCCCACCATGAGCGTCATGCCATCGGCGATTCCTTTGCACGCTTCCTCAGCGTTCTTTACTATTTTGTTAATGGGCATCCTTTTGACCTTTAGTACGGGTCAAAGTTAGTCGAATCAGATGGAATGTACTCCTCAGTTTCACGGGGTAATCCAACCGGCAGTGCTTGATTCTCGTCAGTCTCCTGATCACCTTCTCCAAACAAGCCATCATAATCATCTAGGCCAACAGGGCCCGGGGCAATGCTTTCCGTTCGAGCCGTACAACCAACGGGAACTTCAAAATCACCTTTCGATACCTCGAGCTTGGAATCGGCATAGACCTTCTTCATGAAGTAACCATAAATAGGTAAGCCGGTGTTCGCTCCTTGACCAATAGCCGTACTGCTAAAGCGAACAGTCGGATCCTGCGCACCCACCCAGACACCGGTTACGAGATCAGGTGTTAGACCAATAAACCAACCATCCGTATTGTTTTGCGTCGTACCGGTTTTACCCGCCGTAGGATAATTGATGCCGCCATAGGGTTTGCCTGGGTTGCGCAAACGCACACCTGTACCACTGCCACAACTGCCGTCGACCACAGCCTTCATCATACTAATCATTTCATAGGCCGCGCAAGGGTCCAGCGCCTGTTCTACGGTTGGCTCCGATTCGTAAATCGGGGTTCCGTTCTTATCTTCTATTCGCAACAAGAATGTCGGTTTAATGTATACTCCCTGGTTAGCAAATGAACTCAACGCACCGACCATCTGATAAAGCGGAATATTTGCCGCTCCCAATGATAGTGGGCCAACAGGATCCAAATGCGAACTAATGCCCAGGCGGCGCGCCAGATTGATGATGTTGTCGATACCGTACTGCTGTGCCATGCGCGCAGCAACGGTATTGACCGAATTGGCCAATGCGCAGCGCATCGTGTAACTGCCGTAGCCACCGCCGCTGTTTTGTGGACACCAGCTTCCCCAGCAAAACTGAGAACCATCGACAGCGTCTTTGGGTGATTTACCCATGCGAAGTGCCGTAGCATAAACGAGCGGCTTGAAGGTAGAACCTACCTGACGAGCCGATTGATAAACATTATCGAACTTGAAGTGCTTGAAGTCAATGCCTCCTACCCAACATTTCACTTGACCAGTGTGAGGATCAACCGACATCATACTGGCGTGCAGAATGCTCTTCGTGTACTTGATACTGTCGAGCGGTGAAAGGACCGTATCCTTATCGCCCATGTGATGATACACACGCATCTTCACCGGCTTCTTCATGATGGCGTCAATTTCGGCTTCCGACAAGGCCGACCACTGATGTCCGCAACCATCCTTTGACTCCTGGCAATGATAGACCTCGCCATTTTCACCCTTTTCCTTCCGAATGTAAAAACCCGGACGACTGCAATCGGGGCAGAGTTTCCCGGTGAGCATCATGTAACGCTCGCTCGACTCGATTGCACGTTTCATGATTGACTCTCGATTGCTCTTGCTGATGCCGTTGTAGAACGGATAATTCTCCGATTTACGACGCCCAACGTCTTTGGTAAAGGCTGGCTGCAATTCTTTCCGCAAATGCTCATGAACAGCCCACTCAGCATATTCCTGCATGCGCGAATCGATGGAGGTAAAAATCTTTAAGCCGTCGCGGTATATATCATACGGCTCACCATCGGCTTTGGCGTATTTCAAATTTCCCTTGTCATCTTTTTGCTGAAGCAATTCTTCCAACTCTCCCCGAAGCACCTCCCGGAAGTAGGGCGCCAAACCCTCGTCATGGCTCATGCGCTGAAAGTCGATGCCCAGAGGCAAAGCACGCAAGGAGTCATATTCCGTTTCCGACAAGAAATCATACTTCACCATTTGATCGAGCACCACTTCGCGACGTTTCAACACCAGTGAATCGCGCTTGAGCGGATTGAAAAGCGAGGAGTTCTTAAGCATGCCCACCAACATGGCCGACTGCTGCACATTCAAGGAGTCGGGTGTGGTGTTGAAATAGATATGTGCCGCCGACTTGATGCCCACGGCCTGATTCAAAAAGTCATATTGATTCAGATAAAGTGAAATGATTTCATCCTTGGTGTAGAGTCGCTCAATCTGGCAGGCAATAATCCACTCCCTGATTTTCTGAAAAGCCCGCTTTACAACAGAAACATTTTGATACTCCTTGGTAAACTGCATCTTGGCCAGCTGCTGTGTGATGGTAGATCCCCCCCCACCTTGACCCGCCGTGAACACGGCCCGAAACAATCCCCAATAATCAACCCCGCTGTGCTCTCGGAAACGAACGTCTTCAGTTGCTAAAAGCGCATTAACCAACTGGGGCGGCAACTCACTGAATTTGGCATCGCTGCGATTTTCCTTGTAATAGGCTCCCAACGTTCGTCCATCCGTAGACACTACCTGCGAGGCCAGGCTCACCTTCGGATTGGCCAGCAGATCCACGTCGGGCAAGCCGCTGAGCATCGCTGTTCCCAACACGCCGACAATCAGAAAAACAGGGGTCAATGCTACAATCCAGAGCAATCGCGCTCTCCCTAGGAAGTTATTGGATGTCTTTTTTGCCATGGCTTTCTGCTTACCAACAAAACTAGTGTGATAGGTCACTACAACAGCAAATGCAGCGGCTTGTTGCGCACATCGTCTCGTTAGCAATTCAACACCCGAAAATTTATTTCAATGTGTAAGCAACCGTTTGCCTGGGTAGGTTGTTATTCGGCTGATTCGTATATACAAAAAGACATTATGAGACTACTCACACTACTCTTCGCCCTGCTTATCTCGGCAGTTTCTATAGCCCAAACCGAATGGGGCTGTACCGACCCGGCAGCGGCGAATTACAACCCGAATGCTACAGGCGATAACGGCACCTGTTGTTATGATGGGGTGTGGTATGTGGTAAACGCCAGCGAAGCATGCTATTTCTCGTTTTACAACGACCAACTCGGTTACCTCGGAGCTGCTGAATTCCCTTCTCAGACTGGAGTATGTATTCCCGAAGTTTGCACCTCTGTAAACGTACAGAACTACATGGGCGTGGGCACCTTCACGTGGTCAATTTCAGACAACCAAGGAAATATTGTTTTGCAGGGGCAAAACACCGACAACTTTTACGATTACGGCATTATAAGCAGCACAAGTGGAATACCCGGCTGCCTAGACCCGATGGCGTGCAACTTCGACGCAAACGCTACGTGTTATGACTACACCTCTTGCGATTACAGCTGCATGGGTTGCACCAATCCTCAAGCTGTCAATTACAACCCTGCAGCTACCATGGATGACGGTTCTTGCTGCTCGGCAACCAACTACCTCACCGGCACTGTTTCAGGAACCACGGATGATCTTGGGGTTTATTGGTACTTAACTTCATTGGATGGCTCCTACAGCTATGGCATGCTCAACGGAACAGCGATGTGTGTGCCCGACGGTTGCTATTTCATCAGCATCTACTCTCCGATTTATCAAGGATCAGCTCAATTCACCTTTACCAACGTAAACGGCGAAGTTGTTTTCAGCCAACCCATTGAAACACCCTACCCCATCACCTTTACGATGGGCGACGGAACACCCGGCTGTGGCGACCCAAATGCTTGCAACTACGCGCCTACTGCAACTTGCCAATCTTATGGGCTCTGCACCTACGATTGCTACGGATGCACCAATCCGCAAGCGGCCAACTACAACTCTACTGCAACTTTGGATGATGGCTCTTGCTGTACACAATCCTACACCCTTTCCGGCACAGGAGAATTCCAGTACAGCGTAAGTAATTACCAAACGGCCTTCTCCGCCGGCGGTGTATTCCCGGGTTCAACGGGTTTCTGCCTGCCCGATGGCTGTTTCTACCTCGACTTGTGGAGCCTAACGAGTGAAAACTTCGAATGGACCTTGACCGATGGCTCAGGCCAAGTGGTTGCTACAGGTGCGAACAGTTACTATTACTCAGCGCAAAGTTTTTCAAACAATGCCAGCATTGGCTGCCTCGACCCATATGCTTGCAACTACGACGTTACCGCCACTTGTTCCGACTATTCAATGTGTGCATATGACTGTTACGGTTGCACAGACCCAACGGCTTCCAACTTCGATCCGGATGCCTTGCTTAGCAGCAACACCTGTTGCTACGCTTCGTACTACGAAGTGGAACTTTCTGCTCCGGGCTATTGGTATGCATTCTCCAGCGACGGCTCAAGCGGAGGCTCAGGGCATTATCCGGAAACTACCGGATTTTGTTTCGACGAAGGCTGCCTCTACTTCTCAGCCTATCCCGACGATTATTCACTTACCGACTTCAACGCGAGTATCTCTCTCAATAA
>JBIKSC010000087.1:0-9495 GCA_044348775.1 Flavobacteriales bacterium
AAGTGCTCTGCAACCTTATCAGCGCAGCGCGCTACATCGGCGGTATATTTTGGGTCAGCACTTACGCTCGGGATGCGCAGTAATTCGAAGAGTTCGTCCAGAAAGCGTTGCTTGTTTTCCTGAATGTATTGGGTAGCTTTTTCCATATCCGTTTATTTGGGCCACGAATGTAGTCTACAATCAAATTTGTTTTGTGAAACAGGAAAGAGTGCTGAAATTCGCCGCGCATGGAAATACGACCGCAACCCTCTTTCGACAATACCGAAATTGCTTTCAGTGGCAAAACAAACGGTGAACTGAAACGAGCCTACTGGCTTTTCAAACTAATCGGAAATCCGGCGCTGGTTGTAGCCGGTCGCATCTTCACAAACGTTGCACTCACGCTGCGTATTCCCATTGGATGGGCGCTTCGAGGCAACATCTTCAAACAGTTTTGTGGTGGCGAAACCATCGTTCAGTGCGGGCGCGCTGTTGAGTCGCTCGGAAAATTCGGCATCGGCACCATCCTCGATTACTCTGTAGAAGGTAAAGAAAGCGAAGCCGATTTCGAAAACACCAAAGCCGAAATTATACTGACCGTGCAAGAGGCGGCTCGCCAAGGTTCCATTCCGTTCAGTGTTTTCAAGATAACAGGCATTGCTCGTTTCAGCCTTTTGGAAAAGGTGAATGCCAAGCAATCTCTTTCCGACACTGAAAAACTAGAATGGGAGCGTGTACAGGCGCGTGTAGATGCGATTTGCGCTCATGCTGCGCAACTTGCCGTACCTATTTTTATTGATGCGGAAGACAGTTGGATTCAAGATGCGATTGATGGTTTGGCAGACGCGATGATGACCAAATACAACACATCAAGCGCCATCGTATACAACACCATTCAACTCTACCGTCATGACCGCCTTGCGTTTCTAAAAACATCGCATCAAAAAGCAGTTCAGCACAAATACTTTTTAGGTGTGAAACTAGTTCGCGGAGCTTACATGGAAAAAGAGCGCGCACGAGCAGTTGAGATAGGTTACACCGACCCCATTCAACCCAACAAAGAAGCGAGTGATCGCGATTTCGATTTGGCGGTCAACTATTGCCTGGACAACATCGATCGCATTGCGGTTTGTGCCGGCACCCACAATGAGAAGAGCAGCCTGCAACTGGCCACGGCAATGGAAAGCCGCAACATCGCTCGCAACGACAAGCGTGTGTTTTTTGCGCAGTTGTTCGGAATGAGCGATCACATTAGCTACAACCTGGCGAACGCCGGATTCAACGTAGCGAAGTATTTACCTTACGGACCCATTCGGGAAGTCATACCTTACCTCATACGCAGAGCTCAGGAAAACACTTCTGTGAAGGGTCAAACAGGAAGGGAGCTCACCTTGATTTTGCGCGAGATGCAACGCCGAAAGGTGAAGTAAAGAATCGTTGCCAAATTAAAATCGCTAAGCCCCTAATACTTGGGGTTCAAATTGCGCACATACTTCTCCAGCAATGCAGCAGTGCCCAGACCTGTTAGCGCTCCTAGAAAGTCAGCCAACCAATCCAACAAATCGCATGAACGCTCATCGGTAAATGAATACTGCACCCACTCCAGGCATGCCCCGTATACAGCGCATCCCAGCGCAATCATGAGAATCGATCTACGGATTTCTCTTTTCGAATCACGCGCTAACAAACTGATTGCAGCCAGCAGAAAGAACAGCACGCCGTGTATCCATTTATCAGCGAAGGGAAAATCAAAACGACTTACCCGTTCAGTATCGACCGGCGCGACGTGCACCACAAAAACAAAAGCCGCCCAAATCCATTGGGCGGCTCTGAAGAGTTGTTTATTTCTAAATGAGCTATTCATTTGCTCATTAAAGTTCAAGCTTAAAGTGACGCTTCGTATGCTGCCGCGTCCATCAAGTGGCTCATGTCGGCACCGGCGTCCATTCTAACTTTAATCATCCAGCCACTCTGGTATGGATCATTGTTCACCGCCGCAGGATCATCAGCCAAAGCGCCATTCACCTCGATGATAGTGCCTGTAACGGGCATGTACAAATCGCTCACTGTCTTTACCGCTTCCACAGTTCCGAATACTTCGTGAGCTGCAAAGGACTGGCCGTTGGTTTCGATTTCTACAAACACGATATCACCCAATTCACCTTGAGCGAAGTCAGTAATTCCAATGGTGGCTACATCACCTTCGATGCGCATCCATTCGTGATCTTTTGTGTACTTGAGGTCTGCCGGAAAATTCATAGTAGATTTTTTTACAGGTCCAAATGTAAAGGCAACCTGCTGCATTGTATGAATTCAAAGAAGGAAACTTTAATTTTTGTGCATCGCTTAAAATTAAAAGTACTTTCGTTCAAAAATGAAATTATGGATTTTAGCGTAACCCAATTGTTGATTCTTGTGCTGGTAGGGCTATTGGCCGGGGCGCTCAGCGGCTTTGTGGGCGTTGGCGGGGGAATCATCATCGTACCGGCCATGATTTACTTTATGAACATGAACCAAATGCAGGCTCAAGGGGTTAGTCTGGCCTTGCTCATGCTTCCGGTAGGTGTGTTGGGGGTTATGAACTACTACAAAGCCGGTCACATTCAATTCAACTATGTACTCATCATGGCTATCGGATTTGTGTTGGGCAATTACTTCGGGTCCAAATACGCCATGCGTGTACCCGAGCATAAAATAAAATTCCTCTTTTCACTTCTGATGCTCTACGTGGCAGTCCAAATGCTATGGAAAAGCGGAGCGAAATGGGCGTCAGAACTTTATTGAGGCCATGCGCCTTCCTCACGTTTAAATATGCTTTCCTGATAAAGAACTCCGGATGGATATTATTCCTCAGTCATCAGATTGGGGAACCTTCGCAGAATTTTATCAAGGACCTGCTGCATGCGATCTTCGCCGGTTCCTCGCACAACCTCTACCGTTTTACCATCGTTGAACAAGTCTTCCATGTACATGGCAAATAAGCGATCGCGGTCTGCTTCATTCTCTCGAAGTGGGTCGGCTTCCCAAGGTAAATCGGGCTGACACACGAGGTATAAATCAAAATCATAGGTTTCCTTCATCATGGAAATCTCTTCATTCGATTCACCATAACGTTCGCGCCACCAGATATCCAGGACATAGAAATCGGTATCGACAATA
Organism: Flavobacteriales bacterium; assembly: GCA_044348775.1. GTDB lineage: Bacteria > Bacteroidota > Bacteroidia > Flavobacteriales_D > Sanyastnellaceae > JAIBBG01. The sequence goes on from JBIKSC010000087.1 coordinate 3,139, forward strand.
AGAGCGTCACTGTTTGATTTAAATGCTTTCGATAGTAACTCCGAAGTTCTGCGCGCAATGAGCAGCACGTCTTCCTGAGAATAGACAAAGTCCTTCCCTTTCTTTTGGAGGTATTCGCGAGCGTATTCTTTCACTACCCGCGCATCAAATATTCGTTCTGAAAGCCAATTACACAAGGTTGACTTCCCACAGCACTCAGGCCCCGTAATGGCTATTCTGATCATAACTCAAACCAATGCAACTGAAAATATCCGTCGACCGACATTATAAAATAAAGCACAAACATACACGCGGCCATGTATAGACGCCTACGGAAATAGATGAAAATTGACAAGGCATTTACGGCTATCAAATAAAGCCAGCAAGAGTGAACCTGAAACATCATCAACCAGGTGGCCAACATACCCCACGCAGCAACAAGCGCATCGAGCCTGGGAAAATTCGCATTCGTAAATCGCTTCAATGTCCAACCCCAGATTATTGCGAGAGCAATACTCGCGGCTAATAGTGTTATTTGCGCACTCGTTTCCAGCTGCCCTGTTTTCCAGCCGGCTTGAACATGATACCATCCTACTAAAGCCGAAACGATATACACGAGTTGTAAAACCGGTTCTGCATAGAGTCTCTCGCGCCAACTCAACACCAGTAAGAGTAACGGGCCTATGATTCCCATAGGAAAGGCCCATTGGCTTTGATTTAAATACAAAATAGTAAACGACACATTGGAAAGAACGGCTGCCCACTCCAACATCCATCTCCATGAACTATCTGAAAACGCCTGTGTTTTAATACCGTCTTTCAAAACTTATTTTTGGTGTGTATCCCAACCTTTATTTAGATTAGACAAAAATCCATTAAAATCAGTCAAACGATGAAGCAAATCTTTACACTATTAGTTGCAGTATTCGCTTTCCAGCAAAGCACGCTTGCACAGCGCGTTTGCGGAACAACCGAATACCAGATGATGTTGGAACAGGAAGATCCGAGTATCATCAATCGCCGAGAAGAAATTGAACAGTTCACGCGCGATTACTTAATCAACAATCCGCAAGGTGAGCGTGCATTAGTGACTATCCCAGTAGTAGTGCATGTTGTTTACAACACAACTGCTGAAAATATTAGCGACGCTCAAATTCAATCGCAGATAACCGTTCTTAATCAGGATTTCAGAAGATTGAATGCCGATGTTGCAAATACACCTTCCGCTTTTTCAAGTCTCGTTGGCGATGCAAACATCGAGTTTTGCCTTGCGACCACAGACCCGAATGGAAATCCTACCAACGGTGTTTTGCGTGTTCCAACTACAGCAACATCGTTTGGTACCAATAACACCGTGAAATCCTCCACATCAGGCGGATCTAACGCATGGAATGCATCACGATACCTCAATATGTGGGTTTGTGATATATCAGGTTCAATCCTCGGATATGCGCAATTCCCGGGTGGTTCGGCCAGCACGGATGGTGTTGTAATCGACTATCAATACTTCGGTACAATCGGCACTGCCACCGCACCTTTCAACAAAGGTCGTACAGCAACCCACGAGGTGGGTCACTGGTTAAATCTGTTTCATATCTGGGGCGACGATGGTACTGGCTGCACAGGCAGTGACCAAGTTACAGATACTCCGAACGCTGCAGGCTCTAACGTTGGTTGCCCTGCCTTTCCACGAGTAACATGCAGTAATGGTCCAAATGGCGATATGTTCATGAACTATATGGACTACACCGATGACGCTTGCATGTATATGTTTTCCAACGGTCAGGTATCACGCATGCAAGCAATGTTTGCGACCGGGGGAGCAAGAGCCTCTCTCTTAACCTCCAACGGATGCGGTATTGCAGGTCCGGCACCAACTTGCAACGATGGCATTCAAAACGGAACTGAAACCGGTATAGACTGCGGTGGTTCATGCGCTTCATGCCCATGCAATGGCACAAGCCTCACCCTTACAATCATCTTCGATAACTACCCAGCGGAAACAGCCTGGAATATTCGGAATAGCGCCAACTCAATTGTAGCCTCAGGCGGACCTTATAGCGGTCAAACAGCGGGATCAACACTGAATGTTCCACTATGTTTAGGAAATGATTGCTACACCCTCACTTTCACCGACACCTACGGCGATGGAATGTGCTGTACGTATGGAAATGGAAGCTACCGCCTAATCGGCCCCTCAGGCACATTGGTATCGGGTGGTACATTTACCACAAGCCAAGCAACCCAGTTCTGCGTTGGCAGCGCGCCTGCTCCAACCTGCACGGATGGTATTCAAAACGGAAACGAAACTGGCATCGACTGCGGTGGTTCATGTGCTCCATGCGTTACACCTTGCACCGTAACAACGGTTAACTCCAACAACTTCGAGGCAGGTTTCGGGATCTGGACAGATGGAGGTACGGACTGCGCTCGTATCAGCGGCACAACATCACCCAGCGGAACATGGGCTATTCGCCTGCGCGACAACACTAGCTCATCCGTGATGTCTACAACCAACATGAATTTGGTAAATTACAACGAAATAACCGTTAGCTTTAAATTTAGAACTATCAGTTTTGAAAACGGTGAGGATTTCTGGGTACAGCTTTCAACCAATGGCGGAACAAGCTACACGACACGCGCGACTTATGTTGCCGGAACCGGATTCGCAAATAACACTGTCTATAGCGTCAATGTGGTTATCCCGGGTCCATTCACGAGTACTACCCGAGTTCGCTTGCGCGCTGACGCTTCAGATGACGATGACGCTCTGTATATTGACGATATGGTTATCACAGGTTGCGTTGTTGCTGCGCGCGAAGAGGCCGCAGATGCTTCTATTCTCAATAATTCAACAGATGCTATTTCAGCAGTAAACATCTACCCGAATCCGGTAGCAGATGCGCTATACATCGACTATCTCCTCGCTGAAAGTGGCACTGTAGAAATTAGCGTTCTTGATCTTCAAGGGCGTGTAATCGAAAAGAAGTCGCAAGATCTTCAGGAAGGCATGCAACACCAAGCTTATGACACACAAAACCTCGCGGCAGGAACCTACCTAATCATGGTAAGTAACGATGGCCAGCGTTCGGTGAAACGCTTCATGGTGCAACGATAGTGGATTGACTTTGTGCGGCAATGCACTCAATTGTCGGAAGAAATTTCAACAAAAAAACCCCCGAATCATCGGGGGTTTTTTTATGACTTAATTGTTGGCTGATTAACCGTGCTGAACCTTGTGAATGAAATCTTCATATCCGATTGATATCTCATTCAAGCTGCATTTTTCCTTCACTACTGCAATCATCTTTTCTTCATAAAGGAAATCATACACGTTCTTGGCCTCTTCCTTTTTCGCCAATGTCTGCTTCGCAAACTCGGTAAGCATTTCATCTTCCATCGGCAAACCGTATTGCGCATAGCGCGATGCAAGCACCTGCTTTACGTGGGTCAATGCATCATCAGGGCTCACACGCAATTCGTACTTGCGAATGATTTTACCTTCGATTAATTCCCAACGCAATTGCGCAGCATAGAATGGATAATCATGCTCCACCATTTCAGCGGTTACAGGCTTCTCGTTCGTAAGTTGAATGTAGCGCTTCAAAAAAGAATCGGGCAATTTTGGATCGATACTCTCCGTAATTTTCTTGGCAAACTCCCGCTTGAATAGAAAATCTGAATCACGTGAAAACATCTGCTCCAAATCTGCCTTCACTTTATCGCGCATAACCTCTTCAGCATTCACTTCACCGGGACCATAAAGCTTGTCGAACAATTCCTGATCAACAGCGTGTGGCTCGATGCGCTTAATTTCATTCACCTTCAATTGAAACTTGGAAGCGAGGTGGTGTACATCGTGGTGGGTGATGCCCAGCATTTTGGCTAAGTCTTCATGATTCTCTGTTAAGTGATGAGGATCTATCTCAACGATGCTTCCCACAGTAAGCCCAATAAGAGACGCCTTGGTTGAGGCGTCCTTCACAAACTCGATAGATACTGTGGACTTATTCGAAATCCCACCCTCCTTCACCATTCCGGGCTCAACCAACTCGTTCAACTCGACCATAAGCATGTCATCGCTTTCGCTGGTTTCCGGGTCCGACATCTTACCATAACGTCGAGCCAAATCTTTTACCTGACGGTTGATGAGTTCATCGTTCACCGCCACTTTATAATAGTCGAAGGTGAGTGATGAATTCAAATCCACGTCAATGGAAGGAGCCAAACCTAATTGATACGTAAACTTGAAATCGGCAGGGTTGTCCCAATTGCCTACCTCAGCATTGTCTGCGGAAGGAATAGGGCTGCCAAGCACTTCAATTTTATTTTCAGACAAAAACTTATATAGATTGTCTTGTATAACCTGGTTTATTTCTTCGGCCAAAATGCTCTTGCCATAACGCTGCTTTACAAGCGACATAGGCACGTGACCCGGGCGGAAACCGGGCATCTGCATGGTTTTGCGGTATTTCTTTAAAGCATTGTCGACACGCTCTGTATAATCAGCCGGCGCTACGTGAATGAGCAACTCGGCATTGAGGGTGTCTATGTCCTTTCTTTCGATATTCATATTGAACGATTTGTAGGTGATTTATCGCCGCATTTGCGGGGCCGCAAAGCTAATGCACGGAACGCATTCGCACGTAATGCAAAATTGGCGCTTGAGATTCAATTACTGTGTGTATATTCGCGCCGCTTTGCTTGCGGGCGTGGCGAAATTGGCAGACGCGCCAGACTTAGGATCTGGTGCCGCGAGGCATGGGGGTTCGAGTCCCTCCGCCCGCACAATGAAAATTCCGGCTTTGTCCGGAATTTTTTTTACCCCCATATGCCCGTCGGCATTTGAATCAAACCCTTATCTTGGCCGCGATGATGACACGTCTGATTACACTGCTTTTTGCTATTTTTTTGGTAACAGAGCTGTCCGCCCAGTTCAACGACAATGCCGGAGGAAGATCCACCGGTATGGCCGGAGCTTATGTGGCTCTTGGCGATGGCTGGAGTGCTTTTCACAATCAGGCCGGACTTGCTTCCGTGCAGACCTTCGATGCCGGTATTTATTACGAAAATCGGTTCGGATTAAATGTGCTGAGTGATAAAGGCCTTTTCGTGGCGGCGCGCATAGGCAAAGGAGTATTTGCCGGTAGCTATCACAGTTTCGGATACGCTGAATTTGCCTCTTCAAAAGGAGGTCTGGCCTACGCCATGGGTCTCGGTGAAAAACTGGATGTGGGAATTCAACTCAACTATTACGCTGTGCGACTCGGTGAAAATTACGGGCGTGCAATGGCCGTAAGTGCCGAAGGTGGCTTCCTCTACCGACTCAATTCTAAACTGACTTTAGCAGCGCATATCAGCAACCCCAATCGCGCGAAACTTTCCGACTATCTCGATGAACGCATCCCGGCTGTTTTTCGCATGGGCGGCACCTATCGCTTCTCCAAACAAGTATTGGTCACCGGCGAAGTATACAAGGACACACAATTCGATGCCTCGGTGAGAACAGGCCTGGAGTATCGCATCTCTGATGCCATTGCCGTGCGTGGCGGATTTGCTTCTGCCCCGCGTCAATTCACCTTTGGGTTCGGATGGAAGTTGAACCAATGGATGTTCGATATGGCAGCAGCCTACCACCCTGTTTTAGGGTTCAACCCTCACGTATCATTCACTTATTCGGGCTCTGCAGAAAAATGACAATGGCGGCATTTCATAAGCGCTCCCTATTAAATGCCTGCGGTTTACTGCTGTTGCTTACACTCGCAACATCCCGAAATTCATTTGCTCAAATAGATGAATTAAAAACATCTGTCATTGAGCAAAGAATCGAAGAAATTGCGAACTCACTCGATGAGGGTCAAGAGCTGGATTATACCAACCTCTTCGAAGACCTGGCTTATTATTTCGAGCATCCGCTCAATCTAAACACGGCTGATATTGATGAGCTGCGAGAGCTGTATATCCTTACGGATATTCAGATTGCCAACTTGCAAAAACACATTGCTCGATACGGCAGTATGAGAAGCATCTATGAACTGCAAGCCATCGAAGATTTCGACCTTCCTACCATTCGCATCCTAACCTGGTTCGCTACCGTTGAGCCTGTGCTAAGCCTACAAAACTTCAGCGTGTCGGAGTTTTGGCGGGAGGCTACGCACGATCTTTTTATTCGTTATAAAAGAAATTTGCAGTTGGATGAAGGCTTCACGCCCGACCCTGAAACAGGGGTGCCCGATTTCGCGGGCTCTCCTAACTATATCTACTCGCGATACAGACTGAACTACAAAAAAAGTTTTCGCGCGGGTTTCACGCTGGAAAAAGACGCCGGCGAGTCGCTTGAAAAAGGTCCTGACTTTTACAGTGCACACGCCATGTACA
>JBIKSC010000088.1:0-9427 GCA_044348775.1 Flavobacteriales bacterium
AAGCTGTTTTAGGAAATTGAGCCAGGATGTAATTCGCCAGGCCTTGTGTAGCCATGCCTATGGTGTAAACATTCATGCGCATAGTTCCCACACCCATAATGCCACGAAGGCCCCCGGTGCCGAATTCGAGGTCACTGTAAAAGCTTTCGACAAGTTCTTTTTCATCAGAAGCAATCATGCGTTGAATTTCTGACTTTGTTGCGTCGTCAATCACTGCAGATGCCAGCCATGACTCTGCTTTTTGTTGTATGATGGAAATGTCCATAGGTGTCTATCGTATGTATTCGGGACAGCGAATGTACCAAAGACACTTGCGAGGCGGAAGAACTTCCTTCCGGTCAATAAAAAAACCGGAATAAATCCGGTTTTTCAATGGTGCTATTTAAGCTTTTATTCATTTCCAACACCTGCTTGTGCGGGAATCAATTCGCATGTACCTGTCGCTTTTGAAACGTTTTCATCAGAGGCAAGTGTAGTTGCTATCTTGTTGGCCGGATCGAGCTCCAGTGTTTTGTTGATAGCCGCACGACTGCATTCGTAATCCTTTTTGATTAGGTAGTAAATACCAAGGTAGTTATACGCCTCCATCAGGTTTTTCTTGTTGGCTTCAATCGAACGAACATCACCACCAACTAGCTGAATAAACTTCTCATGAAAAGGTTTTGCCAAACCTGCTTCAGGTTGATCCGGATTCACTTCCATTCCGTTTTTGCAACGACCTCTCCAGAAGTTTGCGTCAGGATATTTCGATGCGGCTTGCGCGAACGCTGTGTCGGCCAAAATGTATTCCTTGTTGCGGTAGCGTGACTGACCCAAGTAATAGAAATCGAGAGCTGCCGGAGTTTCTGAATGATCGATCTTCTGCTGGTAGTAGTTTGCGGCATCACCATATTTCTTTTGCTTCATCAATATAGATGCGACTTCATTATAACCTTCCACGTAGGTCGGGTCTTCTGCAATGGCTTGCTTAAGCATCTCTACCGCCAACGAGTCTTGGCCGTTTTTAGAAAGCAACTTTCCTTTTTGGCCATAATCGCCACCTGAAATTTTAACCTTGTCTGATTCCTTCGCAAGGTTGAAATAGGTATCCATATACTGTAATCCTTTTGCGTAATCACCGGTTTCATAGCAGGTGTATCCGAGAACACGGTATACGTATTCGTTCTTATCGTTGCAGGGAAGAGCTTTTTCCAACTCAACCAATGCATTTTTGTAGTCTTTGGCGAGGTAAACAAACATCGCGTATCGCTGATTTACACGACAATTTTCGTTGTGTTCCTTGTAACCCGCATAGGCTTCAATTGCTTGTGCATAGCGACCTGCATCTTTGAGCAACTCTGCCTTTTCGCGATATGCAGGAGCGAAACTTGGGTCGAGAGCAATGGCTTCGTTGTAATAGTTCAAACCTTCGTCCCAGTTCTGAACTCGCTTGTACAACATTCCTTTACGCAGAATGGCACGAGTCGATTTAGAATCAATTTCAAGTGCCTTGTTGTATTGCGCAATGGCGTTGCTTTGGTTGATGCCATCGCGAAGACGATAGTAGTCGCCTAGCTGAATGTAAACTTCCGGATTCTTATCGTTTAAAGGAAGAGCAGTGTTCAGGTAAACAAGTGCTTTTTCAAGTTGCACATTGTTATCTATCAAACATGCTTCTGCCATTTTCAACAAGGCTTGTTGCTTCACTAGCTTGTCAACCTTGTTTGATTTTGTATTCATGATTGTTTCGGCTTTGGTGAATTGCTCGCTACAGCCGTTGGCGTCTTTGCGGAAAGCCATCAAATGACCTAAACCCACGAAACAAAGTGGGTTTGTAGGCGCAACCTCCATACCCTTGCGAAAGAGCTTTTCAGCTGATTCCATTTTCTCTGCTAATTCGATTGCATCATCTTGATCGCTCACCCCCCAATAGAAGTTGTTGTAGCCTGCGGCCGCGTAATTGACTCCAATCGTTGGTTCTTTTGCAATCAGAGCATTGAGGTCGGCATCAGCTGCCTCGAAGCGTTCACTTAAGGTTTTTTGAATGGCTTCAGTAAGTGTCTGAGCATTGCTGAATATTGAGAGTACCAAAAAGGTGCTCATCAAGAACAAGGATTTAAACATGGTGATTGATTTATTCGGGTTCATTATTCTACGATTTTGACAGTTCGGTTCGGGGTTTTGGCCGCCACCATTCCCATTTTATGAATGATGAGCTGTCCTTTCTCGCCGATGAGGTGGTTGGCAAAGCCTGTGCCAAGGGTGCCCCTTAAGCCTGTGCGTATATAGAAAACCTCGCGGAGCAGTGGATATGAGCCATCAAAAACATAAGCTTGAAAAGGGCGTCGTGGCATGTCAGGTTTTATCACATTCGATGGATCAATTATGCCTAGCGGGCGTATAAGCGTTCGATACTTTGCACAGGTGCTGTCTTCGGCATCACTTATCCAACTCAAGGAAATAACACCTAAGCTACCTGGATTGTTGTGGACGAAGTTGATAACGTTCTCTGTTGTTTGTTCTGAAAAGCACCAGGAAGGAAAAGAGGTGACTCCGAATTTTTCTCTCATGGAGCGAGCATTGCAGGAGCCCGGATGATCGAATACAACCTTCACAACCCGGTCACTTCCTCCTGCTTGAATTTGGCTCCACAGGCTGTCGGTACCGGTAAAAAGTCCTCGAACTTTATCAAGGTGGATTACGCTGTCAGCGTGCTCCGGATGAACAATAAGCGCAATGCCGTCTTTGGCTATGAGAAAACTCTCCGGAACGCGTTGTTTGCTTTTGAAGAAGGCTAGTTCTTCTTCGGTTAAAGCTCGACCAATTACAGCAGCTTGAATACTGTCGGCGAGTAGTTGCTCAATGATGTCGGCTTCCGGCCCCGTATGCGCTTGGATGGAAGCGTATTTGTTCAGGTGTGTATAGGTAAAAACCTCTGTGTCCATCAGCAGAGAGTATGACTCATCAACACCCAGATTCAGCTTGCCTGAAGTGATGGATTCTGCGTTCTTGTCTTGGGCAACGTTGCACGAGAACAAAAGCAAGATGCCGATAAGAATCGGTATGAATTTAATTTGAATCATGCTGCTCTTCCTGTAACCGTTTTTTGAAAACCTGAAGACGATACCAACGAATACCGGTGTAAACAACCAATACTCCGGCCATAACATAGCGTCTATTTCCCGGGAGCCATTGTTCTGCAGAATCAGCGATAAGGCATGCAATGGCTAGGAGCAGCATTACGCCGATCATCACATAACTCATGGAAATGGTGGTATTCATGCGGGCGCGAAATTAATAGGATAGTGGCAAGTACACACCATAGTTGAGTTCGTTCAGAATATGAAAAAATTAGGGCCTCGCATGGCGAGGCCCTATTCTTAACTTTTAGTCAAGATCGATTGTTAGAGAGTGCCTCTCAGCTCTTGTTCGCGCTCTATAGCTTCGAAAAGTGCTTTGAAATTACCTTTTCCAAAGCTCTTGGCTCCTTTGCGTTGTATGATTTCGAAGAACATCGTGGGGCGGTCGAGGACAGGCTTGGTGAATAGTTGCAACAAGTAACCTTCTTCGTCGCGGTCTATCAAAATGCCGAGTTTTTTCAACGGAGCGAGGTCCTCATCAATTTTGCCGACACGATCCAGAACATCGTCGTAGTATGTTTCAGGCACATAAAGGAACTCGACCCCTCGGGCTTTTAATGCGGTAACCGTTTCCAGGATATTATCCGTTGCAACTGCAATATGCTGCACTCCGGCACCATGATAGAAGTCGATGTATTCTTCGATTTGAGATTTCTTTTTCCCGCTTGCCGGCTCGTTAATCGGGAATTTAATGCGGCCATTGCCGTTGCTCATCACTTTACTCATGAGAGCTGTGTACTCGGTTGAGATGTCTTTATCGTCGAATGAAACGAGCTGCGCGAAACCCATCACTTTTGCGTAGAACTCACACCACTTATTCATTTCATTCCAACCCACATTGCCAACCATATGGTCGATGAACTTTAGTCCCACTTCCGGAGCGCGGTAGCCGGGGTTCCAAGCTTTATATCCGGGAAGGAAAACTCCATTATAATTTTTTCTTTCTACAAATACGTGCAGTGTTTCACCGTAAGTGTGAATGCCCGAAAGAACCACACTTCCATTTTCATCAACATGTGTCTCGGGCTTCATGCAGCTTATACCGCCACGCGAAGTTGTTTCCTCCCAGCTTTTAGAAGCATCATCTACCCAAAGCGCAATCACTTTAACGCCATCTCCATGTGCGTTCACGTGCGCATTAATAGGACCATCCGGCTGAAGTGCTGAGGTGAGAACAAGGCGAATTTTATCTTGCTGTAGCACATAGGACACACGGTCTTTAACACCGGTTTCTAGCCCGCAATAAGCCAGTGGCTGAAAACCCCACGCAGAGATGTAGTAATAGGCAGCTTGTTTTGCATTGCCCACATATAATTCTACATAGTCGGTGCCGAGTAAGGGTAAAAAATCTTCAGCTTCTGCAACGGTCTTCTCAAGTTGAAGTGAGGTGTTGTCGGGTTTCATAGTTCGAGAGTGAGGTGAGTTATTATGATTCTAACCAACTGGTTTTATAAGTGTCGTCGTTTATTTGAACCGCTTCAAGCGTAACTTTTAGTGGGCGGAATGTATCTACCATTACAGCTAGTTCAGCGGTTTCTTTTTGCCCGATGCTTCTCTCCGCCGCTCCCGGATGAGGTCCATGCGGTATGCCCCCGGGATGCAATGAGATATAGCCCTTTTCTACATGGTTACGGCTCATGAAATCACCATCCACATAGTACAAAACCTCATCGCTGTCGATGTTGCTGTGGTTGTAGGGTGCGGGTATTGATTTTGGGTGATAATCATATAGTCTTGGACAGAAAGAGCATACCACAAAGTTGTGCGCCTCGAATGTTTGGTGAACGGGTGGCGGTTGATGTATGCGTCCGGTGATGGGCTCGAAGTCGTGAATGCTGAATGCATATGGATAGTTGTATCCGTCCCACCCTATGACGTCAAAGGGATGCGAGGCATAAACGAGGGTATGGAGGTGCTGTTGCTTGCGGATTTTCACAATGAATTCACCCTTGGAGTCGTGTGTTTCTAATTGCTGAGGTCGGCGTATATCGCGCTCGCAAAAAGGTGAATGTTCCAACAATTGACCAAAGTTGTTGCGATAGCGCTTAGGTGTTAGAATAGGTGAGTTTGACTCTACGATGAAAAGTCGGTTATCCGTTGTTTCAAAATCAATCTGATAAATCATGCCGCGAGGTATGATCAGATAATCGCCATAGCTAAAGGGAATGTTTCCTAGTAATGTGCGCAACACTCCCGAGCCCTGATGTACGAATAGCATTTCATCGGCATCAGCGTTTTTGTAGAAGTATTCCTTCAAACTATTCTGAGGCGAAGCCAGTGCAATGTTGAGGTCGTTGTTGAACAGAACGTAAGTGCGGCTATCGAGAAAGTCTGATGTTGGTTTTACGTTCCATCCCTTGAGCATCATGGGAGAAATGTTGTAATCGACAGCGGCTACGGGACCTGCGAAAACCGGCTCTGAAATCGACTTAATCATCGTTGGTCTATGTGTGTGATAGAGCAGCGAGCTCATGCCGTGAAATCCTTCCGTGCCGAAGAGCTGTTCATAATACATGCCGCCTCCTGTCTTTTCATGAACAGTATGTCGCTTGGGCGGAATGTTTCCGAGTTGATGGTAAAAAGGCATCTGTGTTTGGTTGTGAAAGCAAATTTAGCCGGGTGCTTTTTCGAAAAAACTAAATTTTATCAGTGGATGTTTTATCGCGACGGTTTAGATGCACCATTCGATTTGGGTGGTTCTATTATATCGACGACCGAAAAGGCTTTTGGGTAGTACGCCTCTAATTCGGCTAAGCATTTGTCGAGTTCCATTCGTGTTGTGAAGTCACCGATTTGCAAGGCGTGTTCAGGTACAATTTGCTTCATGTAAGCTGAATATGGAAGCCCGAGTGACAAGTACTTATTACGTTCAGCTTTCGCCTCCTCCAGCGGACCCAGAAAAATTTGAACGCGATAACCCTTGACTTCTTTGAATCTCCGCATGCCACGTTCTAGCTTGATGATCGATGAATCGGCCAGCAGTGTTACATCTCCTGAAATTGAATTCAAACTATCGCTCTGACAGTAGGATGCCGTGCCAAGGAATAACAGGATTGGGATGATAAGAATGAGGTTTCGCATAGATTGTGCGCAAAGGTATGTTGCCTTAGTATTCAAATCCATTGTGAATTTGATCTGATGTGAGAGAATCGCTAGCGGTGCTAAATTGCTGTAATATAGACGCATAGGTATTCGCCTTGGGTCTTTATTTAGAACGGGTTTAAATTGTTAACATTCTTTTTGTCATACGAATGTCAATGGCTTGTGGCGTATAAATTTGCCGCGCGTTTAAACCTGCCACACAGCATAAAATATCAGTAATGAAAAGGCTTTCAAGAAGTTTTATCAGCAAAATTCTGGTTCCTTTTTCGGCGGCAATGTTACTCACTTTCAATGCCTTTGGAGGCGTTTTCGAAGGTGGTGATGCCGCAAAAGGGGAATCATTGTTTAAGGCTAACTGCGCATCTTGCCACAAGACCTCCGAAGAGGTGCTTGCAGCTCCGGGTCTCAAGGACATCGACGTGCGCTGGAAGGGAAAAGATGCTCTTATTGTCAAGTGGATTCAGAATCCGCAAGCTGCCGCTGCAAGCGGAGATCCTTATATCAAGGGGCTTGTCGATAAATACGTTCCCACATTTGGCTGGATGGCGGGTCAAGCGGTGAGCGAAGCCGAGATTAAGGACATTCTCACTTATGTTAAATCGGCGGCTGATGCTGCTGCCCCTGCGGGCGGCGCTGCGGTAAACAAGTGTATGACCCTGGAAGAAATAGCCGCGGAAAAGGAGAAGAATGAAGAAAGTGATGGTACTGTTTGGTTCATTATCATTGGTTCTATCCTGGCTATAATCGCTGTCACTGCCGCAAACATTTCAAAGTCTTTGAGAAATGCCGTTAATGAGCGCGAAGGCCTTCCACCGGTAGTGGAAATGTCATACTGGCAATCATCCAAGTCATGGATGTGGGCCAATAGAAAATTCGTTTCTGTAATTGGCTTGTTCTTGTTCTGCTACTTCGCTGTTGTTGGTTACAAGAGCCTTATGGACATTGGTGTTTATGATGGCTACACTCCCGAACAGCCAATCTGGTTTTCGCACGCCATTCACAATTGCCAAAATGAAATTGATTGTAACTACTGCCACAGCAGCGCTGTTAAATCGAAGCACGCCGGAATTCCATCCGTGAACGTTTGTATGAACTGCCACAAGGGAATCAAGAAGGGTGCAATCACAGGCACTGCCGAGATTCAGAAAATCTATGATGCAATTGGTTTCGACCCTGCCACAGGATCTTACATCCAGGGATACGAGCAGAAGCCTATTGTATGGAACAAGGTAAATAACCTTCCAGACCACGTTTATTTCAATCACTCAGCGCACGTAACCGTGGGTAAGATTGATTGTAAAAACTGTCACGGTCCTCAAAACATGTACACCGTGGGTCACGTGCCAACAGCTGAAGAAATCAACTCGCAAGAGGATGTTGTAGGCTTGGTGAAATTGGAAAAACGTCCGTTCACTATGGGTTGGTGCCTCGAGTGTCACAACAAGAAGGAAGTGGACATGGCCGGAAGCGCCTACTACCAGCAAATGCACGAGCGCTACAAAGCTTCAGAAGTAGGACAGCGCACATTGCGTGAAATTATGGAAGATGGTTCAGCAACTGTTCGTGAATTGGGCGGTTGGGAATGCGGCAAATGCCACTATTAATAGTATTAAATCGAATAACACGGATTAACCTCCATGGGAATAACTAAGAAATACTGGTCGAGCCTGGATGAGTTGCAGAACACTGCAGCCGCTCAGGAAGCGCTTACCTCAGAGTTCAAGCGCGATCAAAGTGTGCAAGATTTTCTGAACGATGAAAATCTAAACGAATCGAATACCGGACGCCGTGACTTCCTGAAGTTCATGGGATTCGGTTTGGCGGCTGCAACGCTTGCGGCTTGCGAAACCCCGGTTGTAAAGTCGATTCCGTATGTTGTGAAACCGGAAGAAATTACTCCCGGCGTAGCTAACTATTACGCATCTACTTATTACGACGGAAGTGACTATGGCAACCTCTTGGTGAAAACCCGCGAAGGTCGCCCCATTCACATCAAGGGTAACAAGGATCACGGCATTGCCGGCGGTGGCTTGAACTCTCGCATGAATGCGTCGGTTTTGGGGCTTTATGATGGCGCTCGTTTGAAGGGTCCTAAGAAGGCCGGTGCAGATACCGATTGGAACACATTGGATACTGAAATGAAGGTTGCTTTGGCTTCTGCCAACAGCATCCGCATCGTTTCCAACACAATCATCAGCCCGAGCACACAGCGCGCTATCAACGAATTCAGCGCGAAGTATGCCGGCAAAGTGAAGCATGTTCAGTATGATACTGTTTCTTACAGCGGTCTTGCAAAGGCCAACGGCGGTTCTGTTCCAAGTTACGATTTTAGCAAAGCAAAAACGATTGTGAGTATTGCTGCCGATTTCCTCGGTACTTGGCTCATGCCTGCTGCTTTCACAGCGCAATACGCTCAAACCCGCAAGCCTGAAGGCGAATGGATGAGCAAGCATTATCAGTTTGAAAGCAATATGTCGCTCACCGGTTCTAACAGCGACGTGCGCACTGCGATTAAGCCTTCTCAACAAGGTGCTGTAGCAGCGGCATTGTATGCTGCTGTAACAGGCGGTAGCGCAACCGGTGTAGAAGGTGCAGATGCTGCTATTACTTCTGCGGCTGAGTCTCTGAAGACAAATGCAGGTGCATCGCTTGTAGTGGCCGGATCAAACGATCCGAACGTTCAAATGATTGTTGCGGCTATCAATGCTGCGCTCAACAACAACGGTTCTACCGTTGATACCAAGAATTCTTTGAATCTCTTCCAAGGCAGCGACGAAGGAATGGCTGCGTTGGTTGAAGAAATGAATACCGGTAGTGTCGATGTGTTGATTGTTTATGGTGTGAATCCTTCGTACAGCTGGATGAACGCTGAAAAATTCAACAGCGGTCTCCAGAAAGTTAAGACTTCAATTAGCTTCAACTTGTTTGCTGATGAAACAGCAACCCGTTGTGCTTACATGGCTCCTGACCATCACTACTTAGAGTCATGGAATGACTATACCCCGATGAAAGGCCGCACCGACTTGGCGCAGCCTACCATCAACGCACTTTACAATAGCCGTTATGCCCAAGAGTCGTTCTTGCGCTGGAGCGACAACGCTTCTGCTTACTACGACTATATGCGCGCAACGCAAAACGGTGCATACACCGCAGCGATGATTAAGTCTGATGCGGCATGGAATACTGCAGTGCATAACGGAACTTTT
>JBIKSC010000089.1:0-9321 GCA_044348775.1 Flavobacteriales bacterium
TAAGGAGCATTGTGATAGGCCCAACGCTCACCAGCATCGGCTAAATACTCCAAGCACTGACTTTCTGTACAATCGTCGTCCAAAACCTCATCGTTAAGGCCTGAAGTCATGGTGAGCTGATTGCGAATAGTGATGGCTTGCTCCTGTTCCGGCGTGCAGGAAGTCCAGCCTTGGCCCAGGTAGTTAGAAGTGGGTTCATTGATGTCGAGCAGACCTTGCTGCTGAGCTTGCCCTACCATAAAAGCAGTCAATGTTTTGCCTGCGGAAGCCCAATACCAGTTGGCGGTTGCCGAATGTCCGTTAAAATAGGACTCCAAAACAATTTTGCCATCTTTCAACAGAACAAAAGCCTTAGACTGATTTGTCTGAAGAAAATCATACAGACTATCAACTCGATCTTGACACCAATTAAGCTCTTGTGGGCTTAGCGTGCTCCAGTTATCGCCTGCAGGCGGGAAGTATGTTGTTTGTGAATGTGCCCGGTTAGCTACTAAAAGAACGAACACAAGATGAAAGCAACGCCAATGGTGTATCATTTTTTATTGTTTAATAAAACGCTCGGCCCTAGTTTCATTGCTCCGGATGCAATACTGCCCGGCGGGCCAGGCGCTGATATCTAACTGCTCTTGATAGTCGACAGCCAAACGCGCAACCATCAACCTACCCGAAAAATCATAGACTGAGTAGGCTGTGTTAGGTTTAACGGCGATATTAATAAAGTCGTTTGCAGGTGAGGGCCAGGCATGAATAGCTTTTTCACCATTCCATTCATCTATATCTACTAAAACAGGGGCAAAGCGATACACAGTGCCACTTTCCGGTTCTCCGTTAAGGGCTTGTTCCGATAATGGTTGCTGTCCACTCGGTATGGCTGTGATTGTAGGATTCTGAGGATCACCTCCCAAAGCCCACAGGGCTTCCCAACCGCTTCCGTCGAATGCCGCATTTCTCCCCAATAATACCAGAGGACCGTTTCCAAAAAAATGAATCAAGCTCCCCGACTTGATGGTGTTTGGGCCATACCGAAATTCTATAACTCCTGTGTTTTGATAAATCCACAACTGAAAATTGGTTGTGTTATAGTAAGTGTTGCTGGCATTCCACTCGCCATAAAATCCGGCGTTCTTCCATTCCAACTTAAAAACCGCATTACCCGGAGGTCCTTCCAATTGGTAAGATATTGGGCTAACCGCAATTGTATCACTGGCGTTCATGATGTCGGACATGTAAGGCACAAGCAGGTTGACGGAGTCCGGATTCGCTTCATTAAGGTTAATGACCTGCGCTCCCGGTTGAAGAATTCCAAGCGTATTTGTGACTAAATCAAAAATGGTCACTTCAAAACCGGTGGAGGTAATGTAGAACGGATCATCCCATACATCCGCATTACTAATGGAGATTGGTGCCGTTAAATCATAGTAAGGGTCGCTCAGCACCGAAAACTCATAGGGAAAAGATTGTGCAACGACGACGTTATGCGACAAAAAAACCAGGGATAATAGACCAAGAACAAATTTCATAGTTGTAAAATTACTAATCGTTAGTGGGACGCATTCGATGATGTCAAATTACACGTGTCCACAATTCACCCTTCAAACAATCAAGGTCACAAAAAAGGTCGCCTACGCGACCTTAAAAGTTTATCGTCTTAGGAAAGAACCTTATCATTCAAATGTTCTGTAATGGGTTCCCAGAAATCACGTCTCCACGCTTCCGTTAACCAACCTGAAGCATCCTCCGGAACCCCCGTATGATTAAAACTCACGCGCGAACCTGTTTCTGTCGCTTCTAAGTCAAAAGTTACGATACTATACATACCCTCGGGAAAATCGTTATGACGCCAAGCTTGGACAATGCGCTCATCTGTTTTTAAATGAAGCATGTAACCATGACAGCGATTATCCCACGCATGAAACTGACCACCTTCACGGGTCTCCATGCTTGCCGCCATACCTGTAAGCTTAGTTAGCAATTTGGAGTCAGTCAAAGCAATAAAGACTTCCCCCACGCTCGACTCAAGTTCAATAACCTGAAAGATATTATCCGTTTTAATTTTCATGTGCTAAAGGTTTATCTATCAAAGGTAAACCGAGAATACGGAAGAAAAGCCTCAATAAGACGTAAAGTAATCAACCAACTGTTACTAATCAGGCGTAGTGCTGACGCAGCAACTGCTGAAGCTTCCGGGTATACTCATCGCGCATCCACTGCAGATAATTTTCAGTACTGCGACTGATGCAGTAGCTGTAGTGCTTTACCCTGCTCTTGATATCGGGGTCGAGCATTTTCAGCAGCTCCAGCGCGCGGGTATGGTCTTGCGCGTTTTCAGTAATCATCAGCGCATGCTGCTTTACAGACATGTCGAGCGCATCTTTGGTACGTCCACCACTTTTCATCAAACGCGAATATTCTTCACGGATGTCGAAATCGATTACTGCACTATTCTTGAAAAACTCACGCACCTCAATGGGCATTTCGTATACCATCTCCTTCTCCATCTGCTCATCGCTCACGATGGCTTCGATATATGCGTCCGGATTTCGGAAAATGTCTTGCCAATCGATATCGGATTCCCACAATCCAAATCGACGGGCGTTGTTTCCCAGATCCAGTACTGTGAAGTCCGTCTTTCCCGGAATTACCCGTGAGCCACGACCAATCATTTGATGGTAGAGCGTAAGCGACTTGGTAGCGCGATTCAGAATAATCGTCTCAACCGTCGGTTCATCAAAACCTGTAGTGAGAATTGATACCGAGCTCAATACGGCGTCAGGCTTGGTACGAAACCAATGCAAGATATCCCTGCGCTCAACTTCACTGTGCGTATTGTCGAGGTGACGCACCTCGTAGCCCGCCTCCTTGAACATCTGATAAACAATCTTACTTGTATTGATACCATTGTTAAAGATGAGGGTTTTAGTTCCCTTTGCCTTTTGCTCATAAGCATAAAGCAATTTCTCCTGCATGAAAAAATTACCATATAGCTTTTCTGAGCTACTTACTGTATAATCGCCGTTGATGCCAATTTTAAGTGAATGCAAACTCACATCATAGCTATAGGTAGTTGCCTTCGATAGGAAGCCCTTTTTAATAAGACTCGGTATGCTTTCACCCACAATCAGTTCGCGGTAGTTTTCATGCAATGGCAACTCCACATTGCTGGAAAGCGGCGTGGCGGTTACACCGAGAATGACCTGATTTTCGAACCACTTGAATAACTTCCTGAACGAGTTGTAGTGGGCCTCATCGACAATCACGAGGCCCAAATTATCGAAGTCCATTTTATCGTCACGAAGGCGATTATTGAGCGTTTCGACCATCGCCACAAAGCACATGTATTGTTCCTCATCGGGCAGATCTTTTACCTTGCTTACGATGATTTTATTCTTGACATTGATATCAGAAAGATGCTTGGACGTTTGTCCCAACAATTCGATGCGATGCGTGAGGATCAGAACCTTTTTACCGGTTTCCTTGATATAGCGACGAGCAATCTCAGAGAAAATAACTGTCTTTCCGCCCCCGGTAGGCAACTGAAAGCACAGGTTGTAGCTCTTCGGATATTCATTCAAGCGATTGAAGATCTTCTCCAGCGCATCGGTCTGATAATCATAAAGTTTCTTCCCTTCATTTATATCAAGAATCTCCAGTGGCTCCAATGTCATAGTGTGATAGTTAGCAAAAAAAAATCGGGCAAAGATAGTCAGCCTTGTATGCTAATCGGGTGTGATGGTCGTGTATTGTATTCACAAGATGTTAATAGTAGGTAATGGGGACAGGGGACTGGGGACTGGGGATTAGGTTATAGGGGCAAGTGAGGAGGGGTGAGATGGTTCTTCATTCATCATTCTCCTTTCTCCATTCCTCATTCTCCTTTCTCCTTTCTCCTTTCTCCATTAAATAACGCCGAGAGCGAACGCAACCGCAAAAGCGATAAGCGCCAGAGAGATAATTCTGTTGAGTAATGGTAGCTCGGTTTTCTTGACGAGTTTGTTGCCTTGCCAGGCGCCACCGAAAGCAGCAAGCGTAGCAAGAGCGAGCAGATCCAAGCGCAACTCGCTCCATCCTGCTGAAATGGAAGCCGCATAAACACTGATTCGCGACACATCGACCAAACACGCGCATACGACTCGCGTGCCCATGAAAGCATCTTTCGAAAGTCCGGAGCGCATGAGAAACGCACTTCGCAACGCACCTTGATGTCCGCTGATACCACCGAAAAAACCGCTTACCAAACCACCAACAGGGAGCCAACGAGTGGGCAGTGCGATTTCATCCAGCATGGGTGATATTTCGATAACAGCAAATGAGAGTATGATAATCGCAATGATGATGCGAATGGAGTCGGTTTGAAAAGCATGATTAAACAACGAAAAGTCGATGTGATTGTTCATGCCAGCAAGCCACTGCAAGCTCCAGGCTCCGATAATGGCGCCAACGACGGAAGTAACACCAAAGCTGCGTATAGTGGGCCAATGTGCATGCTTACCGACAAGAAAAAGCTTAAAGATGTTGTTGGCCATGTGCACTACTGCTGTAGCAGCCACAGCGATTTGTGTCGGGAAAAACAACATAAACGCCGGTAGCAACAAAGTGCCCAATCCAAAGCCACAAAAGAAACTCAGAAAGGCACCACCGAGTGCTGCGGCCAAAACAGCGAAATAGGATAACATCGTACGAATTTACAACCCAGCGATGGGCGATAGGTATTAGGTGATAGGTGATAGGTAGCGCAACAGCACCTAAAACCTAACACCTATCAACTATAACCTTCTGTTTACTCCGCGTATTTCCCGCAAGTCTCAATCACACGCTCACCCACGGTGATGATACATGAATGCGTTCCGCCTTCGCACTTGCCAGGGGCAATTACCAGATTGCCATCATTGCCCTTCAACTTTACTTCGCCGGTTGATGCATTTTGCTTTCCGTCGATTACAAGGGGTTCTTTTTTCATCGTTAGCTCAGCAGCTACTCCATCTACTGTGTATTTCACGGTGTAGGTACCCTCAACGTTTGAAATAATCTCGACAGATGGCCCGGTGCCCGCATTTGCCGTTGCGAAAAAGGCTTGTGGGCTGTTATCAATCTGTTCAACAACTTGAACGTCGGCCGGTTTGGGCTCAACCTTCTTTTCACCACCGCTGTTGCAAGCGCCCAAAACGAGGACAATTGGAAGAATATACTTTTTCATAGTTTTATTAATTACACGATTTAAAGATTTCATTGCCGGCGAAGAAAAACAGGACTAGCCAGAGTATCCCCTTTATCAGGAAAAACAAAAAACCAATCCAACCCAATCTCTTGATCCAGGTTTTGAATGACTTCGATTGCTTTTCATCACGCATGTTACACTTTGCAAATTACACTATACCATCATAAAAGAAAAACAAACTCAACATTCTATAAACATTATTTTACTCATGAAAAAGGGCCGCATTTTGCGGCCCTTCAATACTATTATCGAGCTCATTCAAAAGCCGGTGAGACTACCTTATACTTTTCATTAAAAGCCTCCCAGTTCCAAAGGAAATTCTTCATAAGATCATCCAAATTCTTGAGGAAGATAGGATTAGGCGTTTTCATTTGCTTAAAGTATTCCTCCTGAAATTCCGCCAAGTTGTACTTCAGAAAAACGCCCTTCGACATGGCGTAAACAATATTCTTCGACGGGTGATTCGCACGCGCCATCACGTCTTTGTATTCCTTCACTTTCATGGAAAACTCAGTGGGCGTCATATCAAATGCAGGAGCCAGCTTAGCTGTTATACTCTCCACAATTTGCTTATCCATTCCGTTGTTGAAATACTGACTGATGTACGAGTAATTTCCCGCAAGTACAATCATTAAAAACTTGCCATAATCACCTTCTCCAATGCGAGGTGATTCCACAAACTCAGGAGAGTCATTAATGAAACCCGCAACTTCTGCAAAACCGTTCTCTACCGTTTCAACAATATTGTGGGCGAATATGTGCGCAACGCGCTCAGCGGTAACTTTCTTTCTTCCAAAAATCGTCAACATACCAAATTCACTTTTAGGTTGTGATTCACAATTTCCAAAGCTATTTTAACACTCGCTTGAAACGGCATTTACAAACGTGCATATATGAACATAGTTATCAACGCGCAGCAATCGGAAAAGTGTATTTTCGCGCCCGATGTACCGCCAATTTGTAAAACCAATTTTCTTTCTGCTGCCCGCCGAGCGCGCGCACTACACGGCAATGAATTTGTTGCAAGGAGCGCTTTGGATTCCAGGTATGCGAGCATTGCTGAAATCCATGTTTACTGTCAACAAACCGCAACTGAAACGCACGCTCTTCGGACTCCAGTTCGATAACCCTGTAGGGCTTGCTGCAGGCTTTGATAAAGATGCACGCTGGGTGGATGAGCTCAGTACACTTGGTTTTGGTTTTATTGAAATAGGTACACTCACGCCGAAAGCACAACCGGGCAACGACAAGCCACGCTTGTTTCGCTTGCCAAAAGACGAGGCCCTCATCAACCGCATGGGCTTCAACAACGGCGGCGCAGAAGCTGCTGCCGAACGCCTGCGCAAGCGCTCGTCGCGAATCATCGTTGGTGGTAACATTGGCAAGAATAAAATCACTCCCAACGAAGAAGCAGTCAACGATTACCTTTCGTGTTTCGAAACACTCTATGAGCACGTCGACTACTTTGCCGTGAATGTGAGTTCGCCCAACACTCCTGGACTGCGCGCACTGCAGGAGAAAGAACCATTGCTGCACTTACTCAACACGCTGCAACAGGCAAACCATGCAAAATCCAAGCGCAAACCCATTTTGCTGAAAATAGCCCCCGACCTCACCAATGAACAGCTCGACGACATCATTGACATTGTGCGTGAAAGCAACATTGATGGCGTTATTGCTACAAATACTACCATTGCACGTGAGCCACTGGTTACTGCAAAAAACGAAATTGACGCCATCGGAGCAGGTGGACTGAGCGGCAAGCCTGTCGCTCAACGCAGCACAGAAGTGATTCGTTACCTTAAGGAAAAATCGCACAACGCATTTCCGGTCATTGGTGTTGGAGGCATTCACTCCGCGCAAGACGCCATCGATAAACTCAACGCCGGCGCCGACCTCGTGCAGATATATACGGGCTTTATTTATGAAGGACCGGGGCTCGTTCGGAAAATCTGCGAAGGCATAAATTAGGAGAATGGAGAATGGAGAATGGAGAACCTCTTAGTGCAGTTCTTCATTCTCCTTTCTCCTTTCTCCATTCTACTCGCCCCACCTCTCCTTCAGCCATTCCCTCACCTGCGCTTCTTTCGCATTGTTGCCGGGTTGGTAGAATTTGGCACCGGCAAGTGATTCGGGCATGAATTGCTGATATACAAAATTGCCTTCGTAGCTGTGTGCGTATTTATACTCCACGCCGTGACCCAAGTCTTTCATGAGTTTCGTGGGTGCGTTGCGGATGTTCATGGGAATGCTCAGGTCGCCGCTATTGCGCACTTCGGCAATGGCCGCATCGATGGCCATATAAGCGCTGTTGCTCTTGGGTGAAGTAGCCAGATAAATGGCGCACTGACTTAATATGATCCTGCTCTCCGGCCATCCGATATTCTCCACCGCTCGAAACGTAGCGTCGGCCATGAGCAAGGCGTTTGCATTGGCAAGGCCGATGTCTTCCGATGCAAGTATGAGCATGCGTCGCGCAATGAACTTCGGATCCTCCCCGCCTTCCACCATGCGCGCCAAATAATAGACTGCTGCTTGCGGATCGCTGCCGCGAATACTCTTGATGAATGCCGAGATGATGTCGTAGTGCATCTCGCCCGACTTGTCGTACATAGCAGGATTCTGTTGCACTATTTCCGCCACGCGTTCATTGGTGATGGCCTCGCCTTCTCCAAGCTGCGACACCACGAGTTCGAGCACGTTCAAGAGCTTGCGCGCATCGCCGCCGCTCATGCGCAGCAGCGCTTCAAATTCTTCAACACGTATCTGCCTCTTCATGAGATCCGCATCGGTCGCGAGTGCTTTCAATACCAGCTTCTCGAGGTCTGCACGTTCCAAATGCTTCATCACGTATACCTGGCAGCGCGAGAGCAATGCGCTGATGACTTCGAAGCTGGGATTCTCCGTTGTGGCACCAATAAGCGTCACAATGCCCTTCTCCACTGCGCCCAAGAGCGAGTCTTGCTGCGATTTAGAGAAGCGATGTATCTCATCGATGAACAACACGGCACCGCGCGAAAACATACCTTGACCTTGCACACGGTCTATGACTTCACGCACGTCTTTCACACCGCTGTTGATGGCGCTGAGGGTGTAGAACGGACGCTTGAGTGTTTGCGAAATGATGTGCGCGAGCGTGGTCTTCCCCACTCCCGGCGGCCCCCAGAAGAGCATGCTCGGTATGTTGCCGCTCTCGATAGCTTTGCGTAAAACCGCATTCGGTCCCACGAGGTGCTCCTGCCCGAAGTAGTCATCGAGCGAAGAAGGACGGAAGCGTTCAGCGAGAGGTATATGATTCATGCGCACCCAAAATTAACCCTTGCGGTCGGACGAATCCAACAAATCGGGCCTGCGCTCGGTGGTCTTTTTAATCGCCTCGTTCATGCGCCATTCTTCGATCTTGCCGAAGTGTCCGCTGAGTAGCACTTCCGGTACGCCCCAGCCTTTGTATTCAGCCGGACGTGTGTACACAGGAGGCGCGAGCAAATCGTCTTGGAACGAATCAGTGAGAGCACTGGTCTCGTCGTTCATCACACCGGGAATGAGGCGCACAATGGCGTCAACCAAAACCGCCGCAGCCAATTCGCCTCCGCTGAGCACGTAGTCGCCAATCGAAACCTCCTTGGTAATGAAATGATCGCGCACACGTTGGTCTACGCCTTTGTAATGTCCGCAGAGTAATATAATATTCTTCTTCAGGGAAAGCGTATTGCACGTGCGCTGATTGAGGCGCTCACCATCGGGCGTGAGGTAGATAATCTCGTCGTATTCGCGCTCGCTCTTCAACTTGGTGATGAGGTCATCGATGGGTTGAATGGTCATGACCATGCCCGCACCACCACCAAACTGATAATCATCGGTTTGCTTTTGCTTGGCCGTGCTGTAGTCGCGGATGTTGTGAATGTGTATCTCGCAGATACCGCGCTCCTGCGCACGCTCCAGAATACTATCGGCAAACGGCCCGTCGAGCAGGCGTGGAAGAAGAGTGAGGATGTCGATGCGCATTTTTTATGGTTACTGGGGACTGGGTACTAGGTACTAGGTACTGTGGAATGGTTATTAACAGGATGGATAAAGACTCATGTCAAAGTGCGAAATTAAACCAC
>JBIKSC010000090.1:0-9301 GCA_044348775.1 Flavobacteriales bacterium
CTCTCCGCAAAAAACGGCTACTTCTCCCTACGGTTATTCCAAACAGGTTGGTGAGCGCATACTAACCGATGCCTGCTTGGCAAGACCCGAGCTACGCTGTACGCTTCTGCGCTACTTCAATCCTATTGGGGCTCATCCTTCGGGGCTGATTGGAGAACTGCCCTTCGGAATCCCCAATAACCTGGTGCCCTATATCGCACAAACCGCAGCCGGTATTCGCGAGAAGCTAATCATTCATGGAAACGACTACCAAACACCGGATGGCACCTGTATTCGTGATTACATCCATGTATGTGACTTAGCCGTGGCACATGTTCGTGCTCTCCAATGGCTGGACGGTCAATCACAAGCATGCGAAACCTTTAACCTCGGACAAGGAAAAGGAAATAGCGTCAAAGAAGTAATCGACACGTTTGTGAGAGTCAACAATGTTCCGGTCCATGTTGAAATTGGCCCGCGCAGACCGGGCGATGTAGAGCAAGTATGGGCCAATGCTGCCAAGGCTCTGCAAACACTCAACTGGAAAACTGAACGGTCGTTGGCAGATGGACTGCAAGACGCATGGCGCTGGCAGCAGCATCTAGGAAAATAGTCAAACCTGCTAGATCATGAAAGTCTGGGAAATAATCAACCAGTTCACCGCAGCACCCAAACAGAACCCTGCATAGACCTGTCCGTGCGTATGCGCTTCCAAGTATAACCTGGAATAACCCGTTAGCCCAGCCATTAGAAGAGATAGAGCGGGATACAGCGTATCCAAATTCGGGTGAATGACATTCAACGCTAGTAAAGTACCAAAAACGCCACCCTGAGCAAGCATGTGCACCGATATCTTCCAAACACTGTTTATGCTCAAGCTTATCACCAAGGAAAGAATAACCGACAAAAAGAAGCTGAAAACAGTATCAGGCAAGTAAGGTCCCTTCCATCGCAGCATGATGTAGGATAGAACGTAGTAAAAGATTACCAGCAAATACGGACCAAAACGCTCCTTGCGATTTCGAAGCTCAATGCTGCTTAGCATTCCGTACTTAATCATGATTAGCATGCTAACCGCCGGTGCGATGATATTAACTCCCAGTAACAAGAAAACGAAGTAATCCGCCTGTGAAGGGGCTATGTAATAGGGATCAATGGTTCTCACCGACATGTAAATAATCAGTGGCATCCATAATGGATGAAACACCAATGACAACACCTGGGCTAACCGATAAAACGGTGTGCGCCTGATAGGCAATGATTCGTTTTGTGAAACTGCTTCTACCATTCCTTTCTGAGTCTTGCTACGGGTATTCCCAATTGCTCGCGGTATTTTGCTACGGTGCGGCGCGCAATATTATATCCTTTCTCGTTCAAGATTTTCATTAATTTCTCATCAGTGAGCGGCTTCCGTTTTTGCTCGGCCTCTATAGCGTCCTTCAAAATCTGCTTTACCTCGCGCGAGGAAACCTCCTCTCCATCATCGGTACTTAAACTCTCACTGAAGAAGTACTTCAGTAAATAGGTACCATAGGGTGTCTGAATATGTTTACTGTTGGCGACCCTGCTTATGGTGGAAATATCCATCAGCACTATATCTGCAATATCCTTCAAGATCATAGGCTTGAGCTTCGTCTCATCGCCCGACAAAAAAAACTCCTTCTGATAGTTAACAATAGCTTGCATGCAATACAGCAAGGTATCGTTACGCTGCCTGATAGCATCGATGAACCATTTGGCGCTATCTATTTTTTGCTTCACAAATAGCAAGGCCTCTTTTTCCTTAGCGTCCTTAGTCTTCGACTTGGCATAGTGCTGCATCATCTCCTTGTATTCCCGACTAATACGCAATTCAGGGGCATTTCGGGCATTCAGCGTCAACTTCAACTCATCGTCTTCTACGGTCAGTAAAAAGTCAGGCACTACATGTTGCACCGTTCTCGCAGCCTCCAACATGCTATTGCCAGGCTTGGGGTTCAGGTGGAGAATGAGATCTATGGCTGGCTTTAACTCCTCCTCTTCAATATCCAATCTCTTGGCTATTTTCTCATAATGCTTCTTGGTGAATTCCTCAAAGAATTTAAAAATGACGCTTTCGGCCATGACCGTATCTGCATTACGCACATCCGCTCTTCGAATTTGAATTAGCAAGCACTCACGAAGATCGCGCGCACCCACACCGGGCGGATCCAATTCTTGGATGACCTTAAGAACCTCTTCCAAGTCAGCAACTGTGGCACTAACATTCATCGAAAACGCCAAATCATTTGCTACAGCAGCCAACTCTCGACGCAAGTACCCGTTTTCATCAAGATTCCCAATTAGATACTCCGCAAGCAATCGCTGATCATCATCCAGATCGGTCATGCCCAATTGTGCAAAAAGCAGATCCTGAAAAGTTCGGCCTGCCCCCAATGGCGTATCACGCTCCTCATCGTCGGCACTATGGTTATTCACTTTCAGTTTATAATCCGGAATATCGTCATCGTCAAAATATTCGGATAAATCGATGGTATCATCATCCTGGTTTTCAGCCTCTGTTTCCTCTTGCTGACTATCTTCTTGCGCATCCTCGGCGCGTTCGTCTTCATCGCCTCCCTCTTCTAATGCGGGGTTGATTTCCATCTCCTCCTTGATTCTCTGATCCAACTCCATCGTTGGGATTTGCAGCATCTTCATCAACTGAATTTGCTGAGGGGAAAGTTTAACCTGTAGTTTTTGCTGTAAAGTCTGCTTCAACATAACGCATCAAACCTACATCAATTTTTGTAACCACTGACTTCTTATCGTTTCTTTGCCGCCAATTGCATGTGGGGTAAAATAGGAGCCTTCATATTACGCTATCGGTTACCGTTGGGCATTCTGCTCATTGTGATCACTGCCGTTATGGGCTGGCAGTCCCAGTATGCCCGCATGAGTTATAAGTTCGGCGGTGTATTGCCGGAAGACGATAGCACCTTTGTCGAATACAGAAGTTTCATAGACCAGTTTAGTGAAGATGGAAACGTTCTGGCCATCGGTTATCGGGATGAACGCATTTGGGAACTACAGAACTTCCTGAAATGGCGTCAACTTGTCAAGGAATTGCAGTCGACCACTGTGGAAGTCGATGGAAAATCGATGTCTATGGTCGACAGTATTTTTTCCACCGGAAACTGCTACAATCTCGTCAAGGATACCACGCTGCAGCGTTTCGATTTTCAGCAGCTTTTTAAGAAAGACCCTAATTCACAAGAGGAGCTCGATTCAATTCGCGATGTTTTGTTCAGCCTTCCTTTTTACGAAGGACTTCTTTATAAGAAAGATACGGATGCAGGCTTAATGATGGTTTTCGTAAACGGCGACTTATTCAATTCCGAAAACCGAGGCAACGCGGTAGAGCGCATGCTGCTTCTCTCCGACAAGTTTACACAGGAAACCGGCATTCAAACCTATGTGTCCGGCATGCCTTACATACGTTCAGTAATGACGGTAAAGGTGAAAGCCGAACTCAAGTTCTTTACGATTCTTTCCGCTGTAATCTGCATGGCCCTGCTTCTGGCCTTTTTCCGAAGTGTTAAGGTCACGCTTGTGGTTATGAGCGTCGTGGTGGTTTCTGTTGTTATTGCCATGGGCAGTATCGCTGTGTTTGATTACCCCATCACCATGCTGATGGGGTTGATACCTCCACTGATGATTGTGACAACGGTGCCCAATTGTATTTACCTCGTTACTAAATACCACCAAGAGTACCAGCGTTATGGCAACAAGACCCGCGCCCTTGCGAGGGTGGTGCAAAAGGCAGGTGCTGCGGCTTTCATGATTAACGCTACAACAGCTGTTGGTTTTGCTACTTTCATTTTCACCTCAAGTGATCTTTTGAAACACTTTGGTGTCATTGCCAGCCTCAATTGCCTGCTAGCTTTCTTCCTTTCCCTTCTGGTGTTTCCGATTGTATACAGCTTCCTTCCCCCGCCCACCGAGCGGCATTTGGGGCATCTCAATTCACCCTGGCTTGAAAAGGTTCTTGATTCTCTTGTTCGCAGTGTCATCTTTTACCGCAAATGGATTTACACCATCACCATTGTCGTGAGCGCTGTATGTGTTTATGGCATCAGCCGCATACATACCACCGGTAACATTGTGGATGACATTCCGGATAGCGACCGAGTAATAACAGATTTGAAATGGTTTGAATCGAATTTCAATGGAGTAATGCCGTTTGAAATTTTGGTTGATTGCGGTAAGAAAGGCCAAATAACCAAAGAAAAAAACCTTCAGAAAATTGAAGAGCTTCAGGCACTGCTGGCCAATTACGAATTGGAACTGAAGGACACAACAATTCATCCTTTCTCGCGCTCACTTTCCATTGTAGATGCAGGCAAATATTTACGTCAGGCCTTCTACATGGGCGACTCAGCCTACTACTCTCTCATTCCTCGCGAAGAACAAGCTTTTATCGGAGAGTATGTTAGCGAGGATAGCCGCACCGACCAAGGTGTTGAGCAAACTTTTCTCGACAGTACCAAAAGACTCACGCGTGTTACTACACAGGTCGCCGACATTGGTACCAAAGAGATGGATAGGCTAATGGCCGACATCAAGCCGAAAATCGACAGCATTTTTGATCCGGCCAAATACAAGATCACACTCACGGGAACTTCGGTTGTTTTTCTCGAAGGAACCAACTACCTGGTCGGTGATTTATTCAGCTCATTATTGTTTGGGGTTATCATTATATCTATCATGATGGCCTTTATGTTTTGGAGTGCGAGAATGGTATTCATCTCATTCATACCGAACATTATTCCTCAAATCATAACTGCCGGCATAATGGGCTTCGTTGGAATACCGCTCAAGCCTTCCACTATTCTCGTATTCTCTATTGCTCTTGGTATCACAGTCGACAACACCATTCACTACCTGGCGAAGTATCGGCAGGAGTTGAAGTATCACAATTGGAAGATTAAGGAGTCAGCACTTTTGGCCATTCGGGAAACTGGTGCTAGTATGGTTTACACCTCCCTCGTATTATTATTTGGATTCGGGTGTTTCGCAGCCAGCGAATTCGAAGGAACACGTGCATTAGGCGTCCTCACCGCAGTTACATTGCTCGTGGCGATGGTCACAAATCTCATTATTCTTCCGGCCTTGCTGCTCTCTTTCCAAAAACGCATTACTACTAAATCGTTTCAGGAACCTTTCTTCCAGACACTCGATGAGGAAGATGATCTCCATTACAACGATTGGAGTGTGCGCAAAATCGAACTCGAAAAAGAATAAATTCGCTTACCATGAAAGGAATCATTCTAGCCGGAGGAAGCGGCACTCGACTTTATCCACTCACGCTTGCAGTCAGCAAACAACTCATGCCGGTTTATGACAAGCCGATGATTTATTATCCCTTGTCGACACTGATGCTTGCTAATATTCGAGATATCCTGATCATCTCAACTCCTCACGACTTACCCGGCTTCGAAAAACTATTAGGAGACGGTAAGCGTCTGGGATGCAATTTCAGCTATCAGGTGCAGGAAGTTCCCAATGGTCTGGCACAAGCATTCGTATTGGGCGCTAATTTCATTGGCAACGATAAAGCAGCTCTCATTCTAGGCGACAATATCTTCTATGGCCGAGGGCTGGGACATATGCTGCGCGAAAACACACAAATCGAAGGCGGATTAGTATACGCTTACCACGTGCGTGACCCGGAGCGATATGGCGTTGTTGAATTTGATGCCGGCGGACAGGCCATCAGTATTGAGGAAAAACCCAAACAACCGAAGAGTAATTACGCCGTACCCGGGCTCTATTTCTACGATAACAATGTTGTCGATATTGCGAAAAACCTTCGTCCAAGTGCACGAGGAGAATACGAAATCACGGACGTGAACAAAGAATATCTAAAGCAAGGCAGACTCAAAGTTCAGCGAATGGATAGAGGAACTGCTTGGCTTGATACCGGCACCTTTGCCTCACTCATGCAAGCAGGACAATATGTTCAGGTAATCGAAGAACGCCAGGGATTAAAGATTGGATGCATCGAAGAAATTGCCTGGCGCATGGGTTTCATCACCGATGAGCAAGCCGAACAAATAGCACAGCCACTTGTTAATAGCGGGTATGGAAAATACATCCTCGACCAAATCAAGTCCGGCAAATAAAAGCATGCACCAACTGGAAGATCTTCAAGCCATCATCCAAAAAAAGATCGATGGTTTTTGCCGAAAAAATGGCGAAGAAGCCATCCTTCAACCTGTCAATTACATCTTGAATTTGGGTGGTAAGCGCATTCGTCCATTGCTTACCCTGCTCGCTGCTCAAACATTTACAGACGATATAGATGATGCCGTTTATCCTGCATTAGCCATGGAAGTATTTCACAACTTCACGCTAATGCATGATGACATTATGGATAACGCCCCGCTTCGCCGTGGCAAGGCCACCGTGCATGAAAAATGGAATAGAGATGTTGCTATTCTCAGCGGAGACGCTATGCTTATTCAAGCGTATCAACTGATTATGAAAACGCGTCCTGAATGCCTGGCACAGGTGATGGAAACATTCAACACAACTGCACTCGAGGTTTGCGTCGGCCAACAAATGGATATGGATTTTCAATTCCGCAACGATGTAACCGTCGACGAATATATCGATATGATTCGATTGAAGACTTCCGTGCTACTTGGCGGGTCAATGAAAATCGGGGCCATCATTGGTGGAGCATCAGAATCAGACCAACAGGCTATCTATAATTTCGCCATAGCCCTGGGTATTTCCTTTCAGTTGTGGGACGATTACCTGGATACGTTTGGAGACAGCTCGAAAACCGGCAAGCAGGTTGGGGGTGACATTTTAGCCAATAAGAAAACCATTCTATCCATTAAGACACTGGAATCAGCTTCGCCGGAAGAAAAAAATCAACTTCTAGGCATAACCGAGTTTAAAAACCCGGAAGATAAAATTCAAGTTGTTTCAGAGTTATATCGTGCCTATGGTGCCGACCATTTTCTTGTCCGCACTGCTGAAGCTTACTACGATAAAGCCAACCAATACTTGTCAGAAATGCAAGCTTCCTCGGAACGAGTAAGCAACATTCTGCAACTCGTTGATCAACTCAAGGTAAGGTCGAATTAATTACCACGCACAATAGTCAAATCACCCTCGTAAATGTCGTCGAGGCCATTGCCCGTCACCTTCACGATGTAGTAGTAAGTGCCATCAGCCAAACCCTCTGCCCTCCAGTCGCCGGTGTAACTCTCTTTCTCGAACACAAGAACACCCCAGCGATTGAATACTCGAACGTGCGCATTAATTCCCGAGTTCAACACATTTGACTGGCCGATAAATGTTTCATTGAAGGAGTCACCATCCGGTGTCATGATATTGGGAATAATAAGGCTGCATGATTGCAAATTGATTGTAACAAGGCATGTATCTTCTTCAGAACACCCTGTTTCAACAATGTCCTGCTGTGCAACCACTTCATACAACCCGTTTAGCTCAGGGTTATAAATCGAGTATTCCGGATCAATATCTACCACGCTATCATTTTCAACAAAAGTCCAGGTCCACAGCAAAGGCTGCAATAAACCTGTTCCTTCTACAAAGGCAAGAAATGGATTCAGTTCGTCGATAGCATCGGCACACGGCTGGTATGAAGCATCTTCCAGACTAACCTTCGCAGCGAGAGAGAACTGAGTTTGTTCAATTCCATTACAAGCCAAATTAGACACCGTGACTGTATAAATACCGTAAGTATCGGCAGTGTAGGAATCGTTATCAATATTTAAGTTATTGCCGTTTCTACTCCACGAATATGTCAAATTTTCATTTGACTGATCCGCTACTTCGAGTGTCATCGGGAATGATGCGCTGCAGTTGACAGAATCTGCTGTATCTATAATCCGTGGAGAAACGGAAACCGTGAAACTTGTGCTATCCTGTTCGCCGCAATAATCACTCACTACGATGTAATGAATACCTTCATCGGCAACTGTATAGACAGCTGTTACGGTCGTTAATTCATCATCCCAATTGTAGGAAAAGGGAGAAAGTCCATTTTGAATGGACACACTAGCTATGCCTGTTTCATCATTTGTATTCTGGTCATTGTCCTCACAAATGAATACATCATCCGCACTAATCTGAGGAGAGGCATAGTCGAACAGATTCACGGTAGAACTTGCCGAAATCGTATCGCCCTGCAAATCGATGTAATAGGCTGAAACAACCAACGTTTCCGAGATCTCATTGAGGTTATCCGGGAATACACTCACATTAAACACCTGTTCTTCCCCTACGAAAATGACAGAATCCGGCAAATCGGAATAATCATCTCCCATGACGGCACTTCCTTCATACGTCAACCACATGATGATTGTATCGGCATCGCATGATGGCGGCGTCAAACGCAACTCCCCATCAATACAACCTTCGTAAAGCGTTTGAGCAATACCAGGTGGCGGGTTAATGGGGTTGAGGGCTAGCGCAGGTGTTGCACACTCAAAACTCTCCGGCTTAAAAACCACAATCGATTTCAATCCGTTGTCCGAGCCATCGGCAATCGCCAGTTTCATGTGGTAGGTTGCTCCACATTGCAAATCAGAAAGCACCACAAGAGAATCGGTATATCCTGTGCAGCTAACGTCAGGATTTACAATATTGCCAGGGTTATCAATGTAGTATTGATTATTCAAAACATTATTCAACGAGGAAATTGTGATGGGCAATTCCGGATCACTGCCTGGAATAATAGCCAGATTCGCAGCGCCATCCGGGAATCCTGCCGGAGATGCATAAGGACCCGAAATGCCGGGACCCGAAATCAAGAATGCAAATACATCGTTGTACTGAGTGTTGACGTAGGTCAAATATTCATCCGAACCAAAGGCATATTGAAACGTCAGAGTCGGGCAGGAAGCAACGAAATCGAACTCCAAAATAGCCACATCAAAAACGCCACCTACAGTAAAACTTTGGCCAATAAGCGGGGGAACCGAATTAGCAATCGTTAATAGGTCAGGTTCTGTATTAACCGGTGCCAGAGGTTCTCCTAAGAAAGTATTAGGAGTGAAATTTCCGGCATGACTGGTTGAAAGAATAATTCCATTCGCAAATGGAAAGTCGGTTCCTGCATCCTGATAAGTACCAAGCTGAATCGCATCGCCGGTGAACGATATATTGCTCACTTGCAGGGAGGGCCCCACGAGGGCTGCGACAGCCTCTGCAGGCGTCACAGTTGTTACAGTGAGTTGAGAGAATCCGTTGGTTGCCAAAAGCAATAGTAAGAAAGCAATACTTTTATTTCGCATACAGGTTGGTTTCAAGGTTGTTGACAATC
>JBIKSC010000005.1:0-29186 GCA_044348775.1 Flavobacteriales bacterium
TTCTTTTTGCTCTTGCAGATGGGGAATGACCGAAGTGCCGAAGCCGTGAACGATGAGGTTCGATTTTAAAACGGACGAGGGTTGTTGATCTTCATTCTCGCCCTCTATCCAGCCGCAGAAGGCGGCAACGGGCTTGCCTTCATGAGTTGCCACTGCAAATTCTGTTGTTGAAAATTCACATCCTTCAATTTCTTCCTGAAGAATCTTGGTTAATCCAATTTTGGTTTGCTCTTCATGGAGTCCAAGCAAATTACTTAGCCCACACAGTTCAGTTCCGCTTTTTTCTGCAGCAATAATGGTCTCGACCAAGAAGGGTATGTCGTTTTCATTGGCAAAGCGAAAGCTATAGGACATGAGTGGAGAATTGTTGTTTGATGGTTTTACGGTCAATCTTACCATTAACATTCAGAGGAAACTCGGCAAGAGTGAATATGTTTTTGGGTAACATGTATGCGGGCAGAGATTTTTTCAACGATTCTTTCAACGATTGTTGATCGAGCTCCTCGCATTCAATTACCAGAAAAATTTCGTGAATACCTTGGTTGTTTTCGTGTGTGAAAGCAACGGTGTTCGTTTTATCTGAAAGCGCTTTCTTCGCCTGAAATTCCACCTCCGAAAGCTCTACGCGGAAGCCTTGTATCTTGACCTGGGTGTCTTTGCGCCCGGCATACATCAGGTTGCCATCCGAAGAGAGTCGGCAAAGATCACCGGAACGATAGTAACGTGTAGTCTGTTCGCCGTCCTGAAATTGGAAGAAGGCTGTCTCATTAAGTTCAGGGTTATTGAGGTATCCTGGTGTGAGTTGTCCTCCCGATAAGCAAAGCTCTCCTATCTCGTCAATCGCTGCGGGTTTATCATCTTCGTTCATGACTGTGCAAACAGAGTGGGCCATCGACGTGCCAATGGTGAGAATGCCATTATGGTGTGGATTATGGCCTTCACGTTGGTATGTATAGTATGTGCAGAAAATGGTATTTTCCGTTGGACCGTAAACGTTGTCGATGCGTGCGTTGGGAACCCTCACAGCCCATTCATCGAGGATGTCGAGGTGCAATGCTTCGCCACAAAAGAGTGAGTAGCGCAAATGCGGACAATCGATTTCATCGAAGTACGGTCGCAGGAAATTGAGCATCGAAGGCACCATGAGCGCAATAGTGAGTTGGTGTTCGTCGAGTAGCTCGAAGATGTAGGAGAATTTAATACGACCTTGAGGAATTGTATAAACACACGCCCCACTTAATTGTGGTACGAGATAGGACATGACAGACAGGTCGAATGTGAGTTCAAACATTTGAAGCACCCGGTCTTGTTCAGAGACAGTGTATCCCATTTTATAGAACGCATCGATAAAAGCGGCGATATTCCCAAAGGTGATAGGCACACCTTTCGGCACTCCTGTGCTTCCTGAAGTGAATAGAATGTATGCCGTGCTATCGTCGTCTTGAACAAATGCTGAAGCACTTTCAAGTACTACATCTGTTTGTTGTTCGCTGGCATCCGGCCAATTGGTCGTTTCGGTTGAATCAATTATTCCGGCAAGTTCAACTTGACTTTTAATGCGGTTGTTCAGGTCGGCCGGGCTGCTGGGATTCAATGGCACGT
Source organism: Flavobacteriales bacterium (assembly GCA_044348775.1). GTDB lineage: Bacteria > Bacteroidota > Bacteroidia > Flavobacteriales_D > Sanyastnellaceae > JAIBBG01. Next base: position 1,603 of record JBIKSC010000005.1, read on the forward strand.
AATTCTTCCCACATAACCAGCACGCCCAAATAGCGGCGTAGGTATCGAGATGATCGTTGGTTACAATGGCGACCGTTTCGCCTTTCATTGCGCTAATAGAACCATAAAGCGCTGCTATTCGCTTGCGCAGGAGGTTATACGAGTGTTCCTTTTCGTTGATGAAAAATGCGTTGCGTTGCTCATGCGCAGCACTGCTGCGCAGAAAGGTTGAGATTATATCCGAATGAAAGCGGCTCACGATGACGGTCGTTTAGGCGAGCGAAAATAGCACAGGAAAAGGTGAGCAGGCGCGATTGAAGTTTATCAAAATGAAAAAGCAGAACCGAAGTTCTGCTTTTATTGTTTTGGTGAATAATAAGTCTCAAAGAATTGCCTACAATTTTATAATGCGATAGGCATGCACGCTTTGCTCCCCTGATATGCGAACGGTATAAAAACCAGACTGCACAAGGTGCAGCGAAATCCACTCGTTTTCTTGGGATGTTCCGCTCTGAATACGTTTTCCGCTCATGTCGAAAATTTCAAAGGTGAATCTTTGATGCGTATGATTTTCAATCAGGAAATAGTTGTTAGTCGGATTTGGATAAACGCTGAACGCGCTATTGGTGGCTGATTCATAAACGAGGCTGCAGTCTTGAACAGAAATTGTTTCGTTTGCATTAGCTGAGCAGCCCGCCGGGTTCGTGTATATATAGGAGATAACAAATTCACCCGCACCTGCGAGAGAAGATTGGAAGGTGTACAAATTTCAACTACGTTTAAGTCAGTTTTTGTTCCATTTGGGCTTCCATTTTGTGGCGTTGGCAAAAAGTTACCTGTGTGGAAATACAAAATCAATGGACGACTTGTTTCTGTGTCGCCTGAAGGGGTGTAAACGTCCATTGTAAGTGGTTGCGCGACTGCCTGACCTAGCTGCGAATAAGCAATTACAGTTGCGTTTACTCCATAAACAACATCAGAATTAACGTTTACATCGGTGAATAGCTCATTTAAGTAGCGCTGTGAATTGGCCTGACTAATGAATGCGACAATTAGATACAGTGACAAAGAAATTATTCTCATAGACATGTTGGATTTGAAAGGAATATGATTCGTTGCAAGTGTCGAAAAATCTAATGTACGGTGCTAAAATTCATGTGGGATTGAATCCGAAAGAAGATACTCACACTGTGTAGAGGGTTGAACATATAAAAAAAACGCCCTTACAGGCGTTTCTTTCTTTGTAGCGGGGGCCAGACTCGAACTGACGACCTTTGGGTTATGAGCCCAACGAGCTACCAACTGCTCCACCCCGCAATATAAAATATAGATCCCTTTTCGCTTCCGAATTGGGGGTGCAAATATAGCCTACTTTTGTGCCTGCAACAATTCTTTTCAAAAATTGCAGGAAAACAAGCATAAAGCAGGATTCGTCAACATCGTTGGCAATCCGAATGCAGGGAAATCGACCCTCATGAACGCCTTGATGGGCGAGAAATTGAGCATTGTAACCCCCAAGGCACAGACCACGCGTCATCGTATCATGGGCATACTCAACGGCGACGATTACCAGATCGTCTACAGCGACACTCCCGGAGTACTCGACCCGAAGTACAAGCTGCAGGAGGGAATGATGAAGGCCGTTGGGTCGGCGCTTACCGATGCCGATTTGATTTTGCTCGTCATCGACAGTGCCGACAAGCACGAGATGCATGGGCCAACATTGGAGAAAATCAAGAAGATCAAGATTCCTGTTTTTGTCATCCTGAACAAGTATGATTTAGTAGGCAACGATGGCGTGAATGTGTTGTTCGATCAATGGACAGCCACGCTTCCGCAGGCCAAAATTTTTCCGGTTTCGGCGTTAGAGAAGATACATACACGCGAATTGTTGGATCAGATAGTACGCATGCTACCCGAGTCGCCTCCCTATTTTCCAAAGGATGATATCAGCGATCGAACGATGCGTTTCTTCGTGAGTGAGATTATACGCGAGAAGATATTTACGACCTACGACAAGGAAATACCCTATGCGAGTGAAGTACTCATTGAAGAGTATCTTGAAGAGCCCGATATCGTTCGCATTTCAGCCCTGATTTTGGTTGAGCGCGAGTCTCAGAAGCGCATTGTGATTGGTCATCAGGGTGGACCTTTAAAGCGTGTAGGCACTCAGGCTCGCAAAGACATGGAGTCGTTCATCGGCAAAAAGGTGTTTCTGAAAACACACGTGAAAGTTGATGAGAACTGGCGTCAGGACGAACGCAAACTCAGAAATTTCGGATACTGGGAATAGGATGATTGCCTTCGCGAATGCTAAAATCAATTTAGGTCTTTTCGTCACCGAACGTAGACCGGATGGTTTTCATAACCTGGAAAGTATTTTCTTGCCGGTGAGTTTGTGTGATGTGGTAGAGGCTGTGTGCATGGATGGAGACAACATTCGTTTTTCTACTCAAGGTCGAGTCATTGATGGCGACATAGAAACAAATTTGTGTGTGAAGGCCTATCGCCTGTTGAGCTGCGATTTTCAGCTTGGTGGAGTAGATGCTACCATGTTGAAGAATGTTCCTATCGGAGCCGGATTGGGCGGAGGATCAAGCGATGGAGCGAATATGCTCAAAGTTCTAAATCACTTGTTTGATCTTAAGCTAACCAGTGAGCAACTGCAACACTATGCAGCTCACTTGGGAAGCGACTGTCCGTTTTTCATTGAGAACAAACCCTGCTATGTGCATGGAAGAGGAGAGTTGCTTGAGCCAATTCAGTTATCGTTGCAAGGTCAGCATGTTGTAATTGTACATCCCGGAATACATGTCAGCACGGCTCAAGCTTATAAGGGTATAACTCCGAAATCAGCGCCTTTCGACTTGCGTACCATAGCTGATTTGCCAAGAGATCAATGGCAGTCAAAGGTGACCAATGACTTTGAAGATTCAGTTTGCGTTCAGCATCCGGCGATATCGGAGCTGATCGATCAACTTATGCAACAGGGAGCTTGGTATGCCCGCATGAGCGGGAGCGGTTCAGCTGTCTTCGCTTTTTTTGATGAGCGCGTTGAACTGAAGAATATACCGGCTGACTATTTCTGTTTTTGGGGTAACGTGTTGTAGGTTTTTATCTGACAACCAGGAAGGAGCCGACAACTCTTCGTTGGTCTTCCGAAACCACTACTTGATAAGATCCCTCTGAGATTTCTGAACAATCAAATGAAACTTGTTTTTTTCCGAAGTTCTGTGCTGTCCTGATGAGTTTTCCGCGCGAATCATAAATGTGTATATGTACTTCCTTGTATTCCATGGGTATTTCCACCCACACTTGATTATTCGCAGGATTTGGATAAATCGACAGGTGATTTTCTTTCATCGGAAGAATCGAATTGACAACCATTTCAAAGGAAATTGTAGCTGTATCCCAAAGGCCACAGTTACCTGCAAATAATTCAACGAGATGATTTCCGGGTGCTATCTGATTGAGGAGAAGACTATCTTGATTCCACGGCTGCGGTTCGAGGCCGTCCAATGAGTAATAAATTTCATCGGCATAGAGGCTCGATTGCACAACAGCATAAGGGCTGTTGTTTTGTTCGATAAGCGTTAGCTGGGCAATGGGATCCCAATCACCGATGTACCACTCAGAAAAATTATTGTATACTAAATCGTGCACAGCCTGTCTTATGATGGTTTCATGGCCGTTATCAATCGTATAGTCATAAAGCGCATTTAATGGCGATTTGCGGAATAGAGATGTGTAAAAGCAAACTGCGGCCACATAAGAACCGGTAGGTGAGGGGTGACTGCCGTCGGAAGAAAAGAGATCGATGTCGGGATGGTTTTCGCGCAAGTAGCGCCATACAACACTCACCGGTGAAACGATTCCTTCGTTCATCTCAGCCATCATCATGTAGCGCTCACGCAGCAAGTCGTCCATTCCTTCATACGTGCAGACTGGTGGCCAGTTGGCGCAGTTCTGTTGGTCTCCGTTTTCACGCCCCCAGGTCATGTAAAAAACGGTTTCTGCACATGGACTGTGAGCGAGAATGGAATCGTTAAGCTGCGATGCAAAAGGAAATGTTTCTACTTCAACTTGCTCAATGGGAAATGCCGGCATTTGACTTTGCTGTTGAAGAACGACGAAATCCCAATTGCCCTGATTTACCAAATTCATCGAGGATGAATTGCCTAAATGGCCTTCAAACGTATATCCGCCCGGTGTGCTGGATGCTACGTCGAGGGTGTCACCCGCCGAAAGTGCAACGTCGGCTGTCAGTTGTGGGAGGTTGTTGTAGGCGGTGTATGAGTTGCCGAGGAATAATGCACGCTTCAATGATTGGGCTTCGCATGTGGAATGCATAGCCGTCCATGCTGTAACTATAAAAAATAAGAACCCTTGTTTTATTATTCGGAAACTATGATTCGCTGATTCCATTGTTGATTGTCTTGATTGATTTGAAGAATGTAAATACCTTGATTCAACGAGTGTGTATTTATGCGTGCTAACGACGTCCTTGATACTTTTTCCTCCTTCACGAGTGAGCCATTCATGTTATAGAGTTTTAATGTGAAGTCACCGGCAAACGGGAATTGCACATAGAGACGATCGGATGCAGGAATAGGATAAACGGAAATGTCATTTGTGTTTGCAACATTAGAGACCGAAGTTGTATCGCAAGGAATAAAGATGGTTCCCGGAGAACCCAGTATGCATCCCTCAAACCAAGCATCGCTACTATTGACATCGGTTGTATTGGCATTCCACTCCAACGTGTAGCCACCCTCATTGGCTGAGGTTGGCCAAGGTGTTTGTGTTTGATAATACACAGAAAAACTCAATTTGTCTGCTGCATCATACACACGGATGATTTCACCCTCTGAGCTAAGTGCAAACGGCATGTTGCCAAAGCGGTTGGGCACATTGTTATGGATGGCATCGAATAAGTCGGTCGAAGTACAAACAACGATTGATGCGCCGGCGTCAAGTAAAGTTCCTTCTGGAAGCGTGTATGGCGTGAGCCAATTATCATCACGTAGTCTCCAGCCGGACAAGTCACGTGTCGTACTTCCGGTATTTCGGATTTCAAACCAGTCGCCGCTGTTGGCTGTTGGAATAGAAGCGTAATTGATTTCGCTAATAATGATTTCCTCTGAGCAAGGTTGGTATGCCTGTCCGGGTGATCCGAACATGCAGCCCGCAAACCAGTTGGTCGCCAATGATTCATCGGTTGCATTTTCGATATACTCCAACGTGCGACCACCACCATCGGCCACCATGGGCCAGGGAAGGCTATCGAGGTAATGAACCTCTCGAATAATCGTGTCGCGGTGATCAAGTAATCGAATTGTTCCTCCGCTTGCAGGAAGCGAAAAATGGAAGTTGCCGATTACATTTTCTACATCGGGATGCAATGTTTGAAATGCGCTGATATCTCGAGCGATCACGAGGTATTGATTGGGTGCTACGACGGTTCCCGTTGGAAATTCGAAGCGTGGCGTATTCACTCCGTTTGTAATGGACCAACCGGTAAGGTTTACCGTTCCATTTCCGGTATTGCGCAATTCAATCCAATCCCCGGCTTCTTGCGTTTCATCATCGTTGTAGTTGATTTCGCTGATGTCGATTTCGAGTGGTTGCGCAATGCCGAGGAAATGCGCAGTAAGAGTATCGTCGAGAGAGAGGTTGAGAAGAAGTGTATCGTTGTGCCATGGCGATTGCAGCAAGGTGTCGCTTAGCCAGTAATTAAATACGTAGCCGGGGTTGGCGATGGCCGTGAGCGTTACCGGCGCACCATTGAAATAGATTCCGCTCCAGGGGAGTTCATTAGGAATGATGGTGTTAATTTGAATGCGTCCGGCTTCGGAAGGATTCACCGCGAGTGTAATTTCTTGCTGGGAAGCATAACTGAATTGATTTTGAATGTGGTTGCGCACTTGCTCGCCTCTGCATGCCAGTTGATCACGGAAGATGGAGTGATTGTCGTTGAACCATTGCATGTAACCATCGATATTGTTGGGATCTGCCCATCGCTCATAGTAAGCAGGCATTTCGGGAAGGATTAAGTCGTAGTGGTATTGTTCAATGTCCAGCAATCGTTGAGCGCGGTAAGAGGTGTTAAGTAAATCAGCAAATCGATTGACGAAGTGCAAGCGATATGCATTGTGCTGCATCATGTTAAACCAAGGTGTAGTGAATGCGTTCCCATTGGTATTTCCCATCAACCACTCGATATGATTCGTGTAACAATCAGTCCATGAGTTGGGCGCTAATCCTAATTCCAGATCTTGCAGTGCAAATCGCCACTTATAATCGGTGGCGTTTGAGCGATAAATTTTGATATTATTATAAGGCCAGTCAACATTGCTCATAAACGACTCACCTATGATGTAGTCGGTGTAATTATTCAGATCATAATAGTTTCCAATTTGAGTGATATAGTCGGGTGAATTAACATCCAGTTGAGAAATCACTACCCAGTCATCCCAGTAATTCTGTGGGTCTCCATGCACCGCTCTCAGAATTCCGCCGTAATAGTAACTGAGCGAAAGGATGTCCATGTCATCGGTTTCAGCATTGTCCAGAATTTCGTATTTCTCCTCATTGAATTTTTCTCGCAGTTCATAGAGACCATGATACTGACCGTTTATGTAAACCGTTACGGGCCTCCAAGCAGAGAAGTAGTTGTTCGTTCCTTCGCTCATCATGCGCACTTGAGCTGCATCTTTATATGGCAGGGCTAGGTATTGATTACTTCCATTTCGCAAATAGAAATCGCTGTATTGATTTCGATAGGGAATGGTCGGAATGACCTGATGTTGCATAGGGCCCTCACCGAAAATACCATCCGCTAGTTTGAGTCTGAATGAACGTTGCGGTTGTGACCTGCTGCCACCGGCGCCGCCATCCATAATCATTCCGGTGTATTGTGACATCAGTAGATTGTGTGATGAGGTTGAATCGAAGTACTCCACATATCCCGATTTTAGCCAATCGTTATAAGGATTGTCGAACATACCTTCCGCACCATAAAGATTGTTGTCGGCGGTGGATATAGATAAAATAGGAGTCGTGTGATCTGCTCCGATAAAGTAAGTTGCAGCAGCAGATTGACCGGGAATTTTGTTTACTTCGAACGCGCGTGCTTTCAGAACGGTTGTGCTGTCAATTGTAATCGGATCGCCTAGATAGAGAATCGAATTGGTTTGTGGTTCACTTCCGTCCAAGGTATATCGTATCGTCGATTGCGGCCCGTTCGGGTTTAGAATCGAAACTACTTGTGCACTGAGGTAGAATCCGGCATTGATGGAAAACGCAGGAGTAAGGGTGTAGCCTTCGGCCGGCTCAGAGTTATTGTTGGTGCTACCCGGAGTGGGCGAGGCGAATAGAACTTCGAGGTCTTCACCATCCGTGAATTTTCCGGTGCTGGCGTTTAGCGATAGTATACTAATCGACAATTCATCTGCCAATTCACCCGAGGGTGAATAGAGATAAACCGTCTCTCCGGCGCCGGAGAGCCCGAAATTGGTGTGGAAGAAGGAGCCAGCTGTATTGATGAATTCAGAGTTCAATTCTAAGTCCGAAGTTGTAGTGATTTGAATACTTACATAATCATAATAGTTCGGGTCCGTATAGGCGACATCGAACGCAAGAGAATCAATGGGGCCGGCTGATAGTCCCGCCGAAAGCAAATCTTCTGCTCTGTAAATAGTTTGCATGCGCGCGCTGAAGTACCAGTTGCCATAGGGTGCCGGGTAACACGTGTTGCAGTTTTGAGCGTTGTTTTCTCCGACTACCACATCATTGATTCGCAGCACAGGACGTAAGGTGGAGACTTCGCCATATTGAGCACTGCAGGCGTAGTCACCACCATCAACAAATGATGAAACGGAGGCAGTATAATCGGTAGCTGTTTGGTTGAATACGGAGTTGGAAGTATATCCGCCCGACCAATAGGAGCAGGTGTTTAATACCAGGTTGGAAAAACCATCCCATTCAAAGTTTTGCTGAGCCTCATGATTGTTCCATCCTATTTGAGGAGTAAAGGCGTTCGAAGTATGGAAGGAGACTGCAGATGGTGAAGTGAATCGGTTTTTACTGCTGCAGAAAACGACCAGGAACTCGCCGGGTTGAAGAACATAGGATGGAAATGACCACTGCTGTGCATTCGATTCATCGTCGGTGAGACTATATCCTTGGAGATTTACTGCTTCGTTTCCGGCATTGTATAACTCAATCCAGTCTTTGTATTCACCATCTTCATCCAGAAGTGTAGCCGCGTTTTTATTACTGCCTTCATTGATAACGATTTGAGCGTTTGAAGCAAAACAAGATGAAACGAACAGCAGAATTGAGAATAGTCGTAAACGCATAGTATTAGTGGTGTCTGCGTTGAGGTGTTAACGCCGATGTAACAAATATAGGCTATGTAATTTTAACGGATAGGATTGGTTGGAAGCCATGCTTATTTTTGCCGGCCTCATGGCCCCGTAGTTTAATGGATAGAATGGAGGATTCCGGTTCCTCAGATGGGGGTTCGAATCCCTTCGGGGTCACTGTTAGATAAGACCGCTGCGCCAGCGGTCTTATTTTTTTAGGTTCGTTTATTTTTCATCTTTATTTTGCAATCTATTAACCAATCAAAGTATGCCACTCAACTCCGTATTCGGCTGGTTTATTAAGAAGCGAATACACCAAATCGACCTGTTCATGAAGTACCCGGTCGAGGTGCAGGGAGAGTTGTTTCGCAATCTTATCGACGAGGCTGCGCTCACGCGATTCGGAGTTGATCATGGGTTTTCTTCTATTCGTTCGGTGGAAGATTTTAAAAAGGCCGTTCCTATTCGCAACTACGAGGCACTGAAGCCCTACATCGAGTTATTGCGTGAAGGTCAACAGAACATTTTGTGGCCATCGAAGTTGAAATGGTTCGCAAAGAGTAGCGGCACAACAGACGCAAAGAGTAAGTTTATTCCGGTTACTTCGGAAGCATTAGAACAATGTCATTACAAGGGCGGCAAAGATTTGCTGGCCCTTTACTATAATCAGAAGCCCGACGCTCGCGTCTATAGCGGTAAGCATTTGGTGTTGGGTGGTTCATCGAAGATTAACCCTTTCAACGAGGAAGGATACACGGGCGATTTGTCCGCTATTATCATTCGGAACTTGCCTGTATGGGTCGAGATCATGCGTGCGCCCTCGCGTGACATTGCCTTAATGGATAACTGGGAAGAGAAGATTGAGATGATTGCGCGCACCACCATGGATGAGGATATCTACATGATGGCGGGAGTGCCTTCCTGGACATTGGTCTTATTAAAGCGCATTCTCGAACTCAAGGGCACAGAGAATATCAAGGAAGTATGGCCTAACCTCGAATTGTTCTGGCACGGAGGTGTGAGTTTCAAGCCTTATCGTGACCAGTTCAGCAAGCTCATACCTTCCTTGCAGATGAACTATGTAGAAACGTATAACGCATCGGAAGGATTTTTCGGAATTCAGGATCGGTTGAATGCCGACGATATGCTTTTGATGCTGGATTACGGAATCTTTTATGAGTTCATGCCTATGAGTGAATACGGCAAGGAGCATCCGAAAACGGTAAGTCTCAAGGATGTTGAAGTAGGTCAAAACTATGCAATTATCATAAGCACAAATGGAGGTTTGTGGCGATACTTAATTGGTGATACAGTGCGGTTCACTTCTACGTTTCCATTTCGAATACAAGTGAGTGGTCGCACTCGCCATTACATCAATGCATTTGGGGAAGAGTTGATAGTAGACAATGCTGACGAAGCGATACGCTGTGCTTGCTTGGAAACGGATGCATCGGTCGTTGATTATACCGCTGCTCCGGTCTATATGTCGGAAAAGGCGAGTGGCGCGCACCAGTGGCTAATCGAATTTGACCGAGAGCCCACGAGCATGAAAGTTTTCGCGGAAGTCTTGGATCGCACTTTAAAAGCGCTCAACACGGATTATGAGGCCAAGCGTGCATTTGATTTTATTTTGAAGATGCCCGACGTAAGAGCGGTTCCTGCAGGTACCTTTTACAACTGGATGCGTGATAAGAATAAGTTGGGCGGTCAGCACAAGGTGCCACGTTTGAGCAACGAACGAAATTTCGTTGAAGAGCTTTTGTCGCAAGTAGAATGCACGGTGCAGAATTCGGTCACAGTATGATTCGATTTTTTATAGGGATTCTCCTTTTCGCAATCAGCGGTGCGCCTGTGTTGGCTCAATCTACGTTTGAGCTTATATCGGAACAGCGGGTAGACGCGAATCGTCTGGTAGTGGATGAATTGGGAAATATCTACTTGATGAACACTACGGGTATTGAACGACGAAATGCAGTCGGCGGCGGAGTTTTCCGGACGTCCGAAATGCAGTGGGGCGAGTTTCATGATGTTGATGTTACAGATCCTCTTCGGCCCTTTATTCATTTTCCCTCTACCGGAAAAGTCGTTTTTTTCGATAATACGCTGAGCGCACAAGGGTTTCCTATCGATCTTTTTGAACTAGGATATGATAACGTCGAGTATATGTGCGGGTCGCGTGGCGATGGCTTTTGGTTGTGGGATGCACGAAATTCAGAGATCATCAGGGTCGATCGAAGTTTCAAGAACATTCTGTCGAGTGGGAATTTGAGTATTTTATTGAAGTCAGAAATACGTCCGCGAGGTATGATGGAGCGGGGCCACTTTTTGTATGTGTTTTGTAATGACAATACGTTGCATGTGTTTGATATGTTTGGCGCATGGAAGAAGAGTCTCACCTTGGGCGCCTTGGTGAGTTGGGAGGCCGACGCAGGCAAACTATTCCTCTTTGGTACCGATAGTGTAATGCGGATTGTGGACACGAAGCTTTGGCAAACACAAGAATTTCCAATACCAACTTCAGGTGATTGCTATTCCTTTCATTCGCCCATACTCTATTGCCTTCGGAATGGTTTCTTAAGGGAATTCAAGCTTATGGAAAACGCAAGAAACTAACAATTGCAACTTGAACGGTTGAATTGTTTTACTTTCGAAGCGTATTCTATTTACCTACAACAGATCATGCATATTGCTATAGCCGGAAATATTGGTTCAGGCAAAACAACCCTGACCACTTTACTTGCAAAACATTACAAGTGGCAACCTCATTTTGAAGAGGTAGACGACAATCCATACCTTATTGATTTTTACAAAGACATGCAGCGTTGGTCATTCAACTTGCAAGTGTTTTTCTTGAAGAGTCGTTTTCGTCAAATCATGGAATTGAAGAAAAGCGGAAAGAAGATTGTGCAGGATCGCACCATCTACGAGGACGCTCAAATCTTTGCTCCGAACTTGCACGCGATGGGTTTGATGACCACGCGCGATTTCGAAAACTACGTGGATCTGTTTAACGTGATGGATGAATTCATCACGCCTCCCGATTTGCTCATCTTTTTGCGTGCTTCTGTGCCTGCTCTGGTCGACAACATCGGCAAACGCGGTCGTGAGTATGAAGAAGCCATTCGCCTCGACTACTTAACGCGTCTCAACGAACGCTATGAGGCCTGGATTAGCACCTACAACAAAGGCAAGATGCTCGTAATCGATATCGATGATAATCGCTTCCATGAGAAGCCCGAAGATTTAGGGAAGATTATTGCCGGCGTGGACGGACAGCTGCACGGACTGTTTAAGTGAAGAGTGCCTAGTGGCGAATGTCTAATGGCTAGTGGCGAGTGATTGTAAGACAATCATTACATATAGGAATGAAAAAAGCGGTGATTATCACCGCTTTTTTTATTAGTCATTCGTCACTAGTCCCTAGTCATTATTTCTTCCCCTGTAAATTCACTGTCATGATAACCTCGTTCTTGATCAAGTTGTCGCCGAGGTTGTCGAAGAATTTGTCTGAACCATATCGAACATCAAATTGTGAGCGATCAAATACAAATCCACCGCCTACATTGATGCCTCCGCCATTTGGAGCAACGACCAATGTGCAATTGAGATCTTTGGTAATTCCTTTAACAGTGAGTTTGCCAATTATTTCGTAGTTGATTGCATTCTTCTTGGTGCCGGATGTAATGGTGTATATGGCCTCTCCAAATTTTCCTGTGTCGAAGAAGTCGGCGCTCTTCAGGTGACCTTCAATCTTTGTTTTTTCATTGCCTGATAGATCGGTGTTAGTGAGCGTATTCATATCGATTACAATTTCACCACCGGTGATAGCGCCGCCTGATATATTCACGTTTCCGCGCTTCACTAGGATTGCACCTTGATGTTTCTTTCCGACAATGTTTTCGCCTCTCCATGTGAGTGATGAGGTAGCAACATCAATGGTGTAATTACCATCGCCTGCAGGTTGCAGATTGGTCGCTTTATCGGCACTTTGGATAGTGACCATGGAAGTGTCGGTAATTCCACTTTTCAAAGCGAGTTTGCAGCGCTGATAGCTTGCCTCGTATACAGAGTCCTTTCGCAGTTCTTTACATTTCGCATAATCAGGACTGTTTACGTCTTCTACAGTTGCGCAGTTACAGGCGTCGAATTGTGTGAGTCCGCCTTTTGCAGATTCGCCGCAGGATGCCATTAGCGTTGTGGCAGCCAATGCAATCAAAGTTGTTTTTACGAAGTTCATGTATTCAATTGTTTTTAGTGTGTAAGCGTATCTGTTGATGTCATATGATAGGTGGTGGTATCAGCAGCACCTTCCATGTGAGTGCACTCGGTCTTCTTGTCTTTGCAGCAAGATGCTCCTTCACCATGTGTGCATTCCATTTTCTTACCATCCGCGCAGCAAGAATCTTTACCATGCGCGTGCTCACCCAAAAGCGGAGCGAGTGTCAAACCAACGAGACAGGTCAACTTGATGAGGATGTTCATCGAAGGACCTGAAGTGTCTTTGAATGGATCACCAACAGTGTCACCAACTACAGCAGCCTTGTGTGGCTCAGACTTTTTGTAGAAGATTTCTTTCTTGCCGTTTACTTCAATTTCAACACCTTTCTCGAACGACTTCTTTGCATTGTCCCATGCACCACCGGCGTTGTTCTGGAAGATAGCCCACAACACACCGCTCACAGTAACACCGGCCATATAAGCACCGAGTGCTTCAGCGCCCATAACCAAACCGATGATGATAGGAGTAACGATTGTGATAACCCCGGGCAACATCATTTCACGCAAGGCAGCACGGGTAGAAATTTCAACACATTTGCTGTACTCCGGCTTGCCTGTACCTTCCAGGATACCCGGAATTTCGCGGAACTGGCGACGCACTTCGTTCACCATGTCCATAGCAGCTTTACCCACAGAGTTCATGGCAAGTGCAGAGAATACAACCGGAATCATACCTCCGATGAACAATGCTGCGAGCACTTTCGCGTCGAAGATGTTGATACCATTGATACCTGTGAACGTAACATAAGCTGCGAAAAGAGCGAGTGCTGTAAGTGCAGCAGAAGCGATAGCAAAACCTTTACCGATAGCGGCAGTTGTATTACCTACAGAGTCGAGGATGTCTGTCTTTTCGCGCACGTCTGCAGGAAGTTCACTCATCTCAGCAACACCACCCGCGTTGTCGGCGATAGGACCGAATGCATCAATAGCAAGCTGCATGGCAGTGTTGGCCATCATTGCAGAAGCAGCGATACCTACACCGTAGAAACCTGCCAATGCATAAGCACCCCAAATTGCACCTGCGAACAGGATAACAGGCATTGCCGTTGAAAGCATACCCATACCCAAACCTGCGATGATGTTGGTAGCAGCGCCCGTAGCAGACTTCTGCACGATACCCATAACCGGCTTCTTGCCTAAGCCTGTATAAAACTCAGTGATGTAAGAAATGGCAGCACCTACGAACATACCGATGAGTACTGCGAAGAAAACATTTTGTGATGTTGTAGTCGTTGTGCTGTATTCACCTGCATTGAACACCTGGATGCTCATTTCAGCAGGCAGGCACATGTTGATGAGGAAGTAAGAAGCTACCAGTGAAAGACCGATAGATAACCAGTTGCCTAGGTTGAGGGCGCCTTGCACCGCATTGATAGTTGCTTTACCGCTATCTGATACACGTACGAAGTAGCTGGAAATGATAGAGGCCAGAAGACCTACCGCAGCAATCAGCAATGGAAGGAAGATTGGACCCATACCATTGAATGGAATAGCATCGAATGATCCATTGTTGGCTTCCATGAAGTCGCGAATCACGTAGTTACCCAATACCATCGAGGCAAGAACTGTCGCTACGTATGAGCCGAACAAGTCGGCACCCATTCCGGCAACGTCACCTACGTTATCACCTACGTTATCGGCGATTGTAGCAGGGTTACGTGGATCGTCTTCCGGAATACCGGCTTCTACTTTACCTACAAGGTCAGCACCTACGTCGGCTGCTTTAGTGTAAATACCACCACCTACGCGAGCGAAGAGTGCGATACTTTCAGCACCCACCGAGAAACCGGCGAGAACTTCCAGCACTTGTGTCATCGCTTCAACACCGCCATTGGCAAATGAACCTTGCATGAAGTACATGAAGAACAGGATGAACAGCATGCTCAAACCGAGCACTGCCAAACCGGCAACGCCAAGGCCCATTACGGTTCCACCTGTGAATGAAACTTTCAATGCTTTTGAAAGCGAAGTACGCGCTGCTTCTGTAGTGCGCACGTTGGCTTTGGTAGCGATGCGCATACCGAAGAAACCGGCCAATGCACTAAAGAATGCACCAATGACGAATGCAATAACGATGAGCCAGTGAGAGGTGGCAACCATCTGCGAAAGCACTCCCAAGGCAGCGCCTGCAATGACCACGAAAATGGCCAATATCTTATACTCGGCTTTGAGGAAGGCCATAGCACCTTCGGCTACATAACCGGCGATTTCTTTCATACGGTCGTTACCCGCATCTTGCTTACTCACCCAGGCCGATTTAATGGCCATAACAATAAGGCCCAATACTCCGAGGGCCGGAACGATGTAAATCAAACTATCCATTGATGTGATATAATTGGTTTCGTGTTGGTTATAGAATGCCGATCGGGCATTTGGGGCGCGAATATAAGGGAAAATTGGATTTTGGGTACTGGTTACTGGGTACCCGATGGTGCTAGTCAAAGACGCAGGGCATCTGCATTCAGTATCCAGTCCCCAGTCCTCAATAGAATGCAACCCCTGCGTACGAATTTTCGTCATACTTTCACAACGAACTTAATACCTTAGCCTTATGAAATTAAATCTGCTTTTTTCAGCTTTTGTTTTATTTTTTGTTTCCGGAGTTCAGGCCCAATGCACGATTACCGGTGTAATTAACCAGCTCCCGGTAACCTGCGCAGACCAGCAAATCACGTTCATGGGATACGTTACTTCTGATTGTGGTTTTGGTGGAGCATATAATTATACATGGTTGGCCTACACCGATGGAGGCAATGGAACGCAAACACCGATCAATGAATTGACTGTTTCGGGCACTGCAATTTCCGGGACTACCTTTCCTCAGTATGTGTTGCAGCTTGAAGCGTATCCGTATGTTCAAGTTTGTTTGATGGTGAATTATATAGATGGTGATGGAATTCTGCAAGGTGAGGTTATGTTGTGCCAGTCCGCGATTAATTTTCCTCAACCGCTTGAGGTTACAACCTCTGTAGGCCTCAATAATTGTGGGCAGCCTTCTTGCCTTGCGCAGTTCATGGCATCCGGAGGAACCGCTCCCTACACATACTTACTAAGTGACGGACAGGTTCTTTCGCCTAACGTATGGAACTGTTTCGATGTAGCAGGAACGTACGTGCTGACTGCCATTGATGCCAATGGTTGTGAAGGAAGCACCAGCTTCGTCATACAGGGGGCTCAAACGGAGAATGCAACGTGCGAAACAGCACAATCACTTGATAATGGCGTGGTTCTTTATGATACTCTGTGCACCGTAAACCAAGAGCAGTCTTCATGCAGCAATGGGCTGAGCTTCTTACAAAGTGGTTGGTACAGTTTCAACTCAGAGAATTTTTCGCATGCCAACATCGCTTTTTACAGCGGGTATGATCAGAACCCAAGCGGTTCCGGCGGATTCAATCCACCGACTGCAATTCAGGTATATCAAGCCGACGCCGCAGGCGGATGCGCCGGAGCAGAGTTGGTATACTGCCAAAGTTTTGCCTCGAATACGGCGACAGGCGATGCATTACTACCGTGTTTTGATTTGGCTGATTCGGTTGTGATTCAACCGAACACAACCTATTTCATCAAGTTCATGACTATGTGGACCACTTGGGTGCCCGTGCAAGCGCTTGTGATGTTGACGAATGAATCCATAGCCCCGTTGTGTGGTTGTACCGATAATACTTCCTGCAATTACGATCCTGATGCTCTTATTCCGGATGGTTCTTGTGGATGGTCGGGTTGTATGGATGTTGGCGCATGCAACTATCAACAATGGGTGACCTGCGACAATGGTTCGTGCATTTATGGCAGCGACATCAACGGTCTCATTTTTCACGACGTAAACGGTGATGGAATTCGTCAGACATGGCAGCCAGCAGAGCCTGTGTTAAGCAATATCGGAGTGATTACAATTGAAGAGTTGGGCGTGTTGATTTACCCCGATGCCAGTGGTCAGTTTGCATTGCCTAATATTCCGCAGGCCACTTACACAGTTTCGTTTGAAGATCCGAATGGCTATTGGGTATTGAACGCAGGTGGCCCTTTCCAAGTAACATTGCCAACCTGCAATGGCTTGCAGCTGCCGCTTGTGCCAGCTACCGAAGCAACTGCGCAAATCAGTGGTTTGAGTACGTGGGAGAACTCAACGATTCATTGCGCCGGTGGATTCACTCCTGGAATTTATCTCTACAACAATGGTAATCTTCCGCTGAGTGGAACCTTCACTATCACGTTGGATCCAACATTAGCGTATGACGAAGCACCGTGGGCCGGAACAGGAGCTACAGTAGTAGCACCAACTGAAACAGCTCCCGGAACGTTAACGTGGACAATCACTAATCAGCCGGCGGGTTCACTTTACTATTATCAGGTTCATATCCTGGGTCCCGGAGCAGCGACAACCGGACAGTCCTTTCCGTTTGCGTTTTCACTCACGCTCACTGATATTAATGGTGGAGTATTCTATACCAACGATTGGAACATCAATCCAAGTGTGACCTGCAGCTATGATCCTAATGATAAGCAAGCAACACCGGCAGGATGGACAGATCAACATTTCATCGAGGCCGGAGAGGATATAGAGTATCGCATTCGATTTCAAAATACGGGGAATGCGCCTGCATTTAATGTGCGCATAGAAGATCAGCTTGATATTACACGTCTCAATTTGAATTCGTTTACACCTGTTGCTGCATCCCATTCCTACAGCACTATTGTTACGCCGGATGGCATGGTGCAGTTTGTTTTTGACAACATCATGCTTCCTGATAGCGTGCACGATGAGCCGAATTCTCATGGATGGGTGGTGTATCGCATACGTGCCTTCGATTCATTGCAACCGTTGGATGTGATCAATAATACAGCAGCCATTTATTTCGATGACAACGAACCGGTGATTACTAATACGTATTCGCACACCATTTTTTCGTGTGATTTGATTCCGGATCCCAATGGAGTCAATGCGACTTGCCAGGGACAACCGGTGATGTTGAATATCTTCCCGGAAATGGACTACACAGAAACCTATGCATGGTATGTGGATGGAAACTTGGTGAGCAACGAATTGCTCTACAATTTCCCGGCAAACGATGTAGGAGACTTCAGTTTTGTGCTCAACCGCACCAACCCGTTCTGCAGTGTGTATGATACGATGACAGTGGAAGTTTGGCCTATACCTGAAGGCACAATTGTAAATGGCGGACAGGCGCTTGCAGCGCCCGCAGGAACAAGTTGGCAATGGTATTTCAATGGAGTAATGACTGCAGAAACAACCCAGGTAGTTTTCCCAACGCAATCGGGACTTTATACAGTGGTCACAACAAACGAATTCGGATGTTCAACCTTGAGCGATGAGTTGGAATACACTTTCATAGGCGTTGATGAACTAACCCCATCTTCAGTTGGCGTTTATCCGAATCCTTCGAGTGGCCTCGTGATGCTTTCGCTTGCCAATGGCGAGCAAGGGATACGCATTTATAATGGCACAGGTCAGCTCGTATACAGCGACCGCAACGCCACAGGAAATTATCAATTGGATGTTTCAAATTGGTCGGTGGGTGCTTATCGTATCGTTACCAATCAACATGATGCAACTACACTCATTGTGAGATAAGATTCAATGAATCAATAGAAGAAAAGGCCTCGAAGAAATTCGGGGCCTTTTTAGTGAATCAGATTGCGAAGCACGTTCGCTTTTAATTCTGTTTCGTGCCACTCCTCCTCCGGGGTTGAACCGGCTACTATGCCGCCTCCAACATGGATTTCGAAATGATCTGAAAATACCTGCATGCAACGCAGATTGACGAAGTGAATTTCATCGCCGGTTGAAAAGCGCATGCCCAACCTTCCCGCATAGAGTCGCCTGTCGAATGGTGTATGTGCAAGTATGAATGCCCGAGCTGCTTCGCGAGGCAGTCCACAAACGGCAGGGGTTGGTTGAAGTTGGTCGATGAGGTTGTCTGAAGAATTTTCCGATGAGAAATGGATGTCGGTTTTGAGATGTGCAAGAGGCCCTGCCTGAGCTGTATAGGGGCCAACGCAATTGACTTGCGATGCTCCGCAGCGATCGATGGTTTGAAGAATGAAATCAGTAACCAGCGATTGCTCTCGGCGAAGTTTGTCAGACCAAGTCAATGGATTGGCACTTCCAATAGCTTGCGTGCCGGCAAGACTTACCGTGTGATATTCGTTACCTTTTTTTCTCAGCAGTAATTCCGGTGTTGCCCCCATCCAGGTGCCGTATTGCGGAGTATTTATAACGTAGACACACGCATTGGTGTAATTGTCCATGAGCCCCTGGAAAATGGCATCAAGCGATTTGGAAGAACGCATTACATGTTTGATGCAGCTGATCACCACTTTTTCCAGTGCTCCCGATTTTATGGAATGCAGAGCTTCAACGATTGCTTCGGCATGCTCGGCCTGAGAGGTTGGCAGTTGCGCTTCGTTTCCGTTGTATGGATGAAAAGGTGCGACAGTGAGTTCGATACCGCCATTAGCAGATAGAAATGCACTGCCATCGAATGAAAAATGGATAGCCTGCCGCTTGGTGTTTTCTTCTCGGGGGAGAACGCAAGTTGCGAAATACCGATTGTCCGCTATAGATTCATCGATGCTCATCCCTTTTTCTCTTTGACCATGACAGTAAGTCTGCTGGAAGCGATGAGTTGTTTTTCCTCATCCACGATGTCGATGTTCCAAATATGGATAGTCCTTCCTTGGTGAAGAATTTTTGCAATGCCCGTGACTGAGCCATTGCGCTTCGACTTCACATGATTGATGTTGAGTTCTACGCCAACAGCAATTCCGCCGTTTGCTGCAGCGAGTAGGTGTGACCCGTAGCTTCCAAGTGTTTCTGCCAATGCAGCACTTGCGCCACCATGCAAGAGGCCGTAGGGTTGTTGTGTGCGATGGTCGACGGGCATCGTTGCTTCAACGTGCCCCTCGGCTATATGAGTAAACTCAATACCCAATGCACCAAGGAGAGTGCTGGAGGAAAGATTGTTTGCATCGTTCAGGCTCATGGGGCGAATATAGGGGGGAGGGTTAAAGCTTGAAAGTTGAAAGTTGAAAGTCGGCGCCCCTAGCATCCTACAATTCTTTCAGTTTTAAGCAAAAAAAAACCGCCAATCGGCGGTTCTTTTCAGATATCAAAATTTTAGAAGTTCGTTTGGTCTTTGTGATTACGGAATTCTAAATCACTCTTCGCTTTCTCACCTAGTGACGCGTCTTTCTGAACTGCGTTGCGCAAGTTCGTTCCAACACCCGCTCCGTCGCCGCTGCGAGCGCAAATGATTGCGCGCAGGTAGTCCGCTTTAGCAGAGCTGTCGCCGCTTGCATCGATATCTGCTTTTGCTGCACCTGCATCCTTATTCAGGAGTTTTGCTAATGAAGAGTTGAAAGTCTTGAAAGATGACATGTTCTTGACAGCACCGCCGTAGTTGCCGTTCTGAATGTCGATAAGACCTTTGTTATAGCTGGATTCAGCACCGGCACCTGCTTCATTGAAGTAAGTCATAGCGCCTTTGCGATCACCATTTACACGTGTAACAATACCCATGTTATTCGCGGTTTCAGCACACTTCTTCATGCTGTACGCTTTGTTCCAATTGGTTTGTGCATCTGCAAGTTTGTTTTGCATGTAGTAGACACAACCTAGGTTGTTGAATGAGCGGTAGTCAGCATCAGTCAGAACGGTTGCAGCCTGATAGATTGCCGCTTTCTTGTTCAAGTCATCAATCAAAGAACCGGCGCGCATCAACTCTTCATACTTCAATTGTGATGGGTTGCTTGAACCAATTTGAACAAGCTCCTCATCGCTGTAGCCCTGTAAATCGTAGTTGATTAGCACACGGCAGCGACGAAGGCTAGGGAATATATCCTTCTGAATTTCTGTGTAAGTCTTAGAGATGTTTTTAATTTCCTGCTCACGCTGCTGCAAATCGCTCGTCATTTTCAATACATTGATAATGATGTTACGATCTTCGATATTCGAAGCTTCCATGGCTGAGCGGAAACCTTCCCAGTCTTCTCCTTTTGGTGTAAGAGCAAATAAGCTTTCAGGAGCGTTTGTCAGCTTCATTTTCTTGGCTAAGTCCATGAATGCTTTTTTGCCTGCCTCAGCGCGCTCTGTAGCGAGATTGTCGTTCAGAAGCATTTCACCTTCCGGTGAAGCGTAAGAAGTAAACTCGATTTTTTTGATGACAAAAGCAGGGTTGGCGGCAACGCTTTGCATCCACTTGCCCAAGCTAACCATATCGGCTTGTTTTAATTCAGCCGGTTTCAAGGTTGAAGAGTTATAATCGAAGTTAATTTGGGTGCTGTCGTTCGTGTAGCTCAGCGTGCGCACGAACTGGTCCTTACTCCAAATGCACTTGTCATCATTTTTAATCAGATAAGGAGTAGTAATGATTCCTTCTCCGATGGCCAATGCGGGGAAGTCGGCTTCTTTACTGCCCATTTTGCCATGGATGCGGAGCTCCAGTTTACCATTGGCCATTTCCGGCGTGTATGCTACACGATCGTTATATGTGAAGCTCTTACCGGTTTTGAATGGGACGATTGTTCCGTTACCAACGGCTTGCTCTCCTTGATAGTAGGTGGATTTGAATCGAGTTTCTTTTCCATTGTGGACAAAAACCGGCACTGCTTCTATGCTGGCCTTCTTTGGGAAGTATTTAGGAGGGAAGTTACCTGAAACAGTCAAAGCCACAGTATCACCGTGCACTTCAAGTGGATTTGGATTTGACTTAATGCCCATTTCCTGAGCAGCCTTCTCCATAGATTTTAAATTGGCGCATCCCACGACAATGGCTGCGCAAAGCACAGCGGCGAGAAAGTAGAAGCCGTTATTTTTCATGCGGTTTAATTGAATTGGTTTCTTAAAAATTCAACCGCAAATCTAGACACCTTGTTGCTGTTCGGAAAGGATAAAGTAGTGGTTTTGAAATGGTTTTTCAACAAGAGGTCGTGCATGACCAATTTTGATGGCGTAATGGGTAAGCCACAAGGAGCCCTTTTGTTAAAGCTCAAAGGAAACGCGAAGAAACTCATTCCAAAGAGCATCGTCAGGCGGCGGGGCTACAATACATATAGGAGTTTTCTTTACCGGATGCATGAATTC
This sequence comes from Flavobacteriales bacterium, assembly GCA_044348775.1. Lineage (GTDB taxonomy): Bacteria > Bacteroidota > Bacteroidia > Flavobacteriales_D > Sanyastnellaceae > JAIBBG01. The sequence continues at coordinate 23,332 of JBIKSC010000005.1, forward strand.
GATTTTGCGCGCATGCAGATGTATGGAGGCATTATCGTTGGTGCGTTTTGCTCCATACTTTATATCCCCTTTAATTGGACAGTCCAGGCTTGCAAGCGTGGCTCTAATTTGGTGATGACGTCCTGTTTTGGGATAGACTTCAACGAACGTGTAGTTGTCTCCGATTCCCATTACCTTGTAGCTGAGCTCCGATTCTTTTCTGTCGGCGCCTGCTTCGCTGTAGGCAAAGGTTTTATTCAGTTTTTGATCTTTCCAGAGGTAATTGATAATGGTAGCTTCCGTTGGAGTGGGGGTGCCCTTCACAACCGCCCAATACGTTTTCTGAACTTCGCGGTATTTGAACATATTGGATAACCTGTTCAGAGCCTTGGTTGTGCGAGCATATATGACAATGCCGCTCACCGGGCGGTCGAGACGATGAACAGTGCCAATGAAAGCGAGTCCTGGTTTGTTGTACTTCTGTTTGACATAGCTCTTAACGGTTTCGCATAGTGTCTGGTCTCCGCTGATGTCGCTTTGAATAATGTCGGAGTTACGCTTGTTAACGACTACAATGTGATTGTCTTCATAGAGAACACGCAGATTCTCAACGGTGCTCATCACGATGGGTTCTTTCGGTGCCTGTCGCCAGTCGCGAGTTCCTTTTGATGCGGGGGTTTGGTTTTCCATGTTACTTGGTTTTTATGCGATAATCAATCGCTACAGAGTATGAGGCCTAGTATTGTTCTTTAGAATTTGGGAAGTCGCCGCTTTTTACATCGCTCACATAGCGGCTGACGGCGCTGTGAATCTGCTCGCCTGCATTCATGTATCGTCGAAGGAAACGAGGGCTGAAGTCTTCGGTATAACCAAGCATGTCGTTAACAACCAAAACTTGCCCATCCACTTGTGAGCCGGCGCCAATTCCAATAGTCGGGATTTCTATGGATTGTGTTACCTGAGCGGCAAGTGCGGCGGGTATTTTCTCCAGCACTAAAGCAAAGCATCCGCATTCGTCAAGCACTTTGGCGTCACTCAGCAGCCGTTCGGCCTCTTGTTCTTCCTTTGCGCGAACTTGATACGTCCCAAACTTGTAAATACTTTGTGGAGTTAGACCCAAATGTCCCATGACCGGAATTCCGGCTGTAAGAATGCGTTGTATGGATTCGCGTATTTCAGCACCGCCTTCCATTTTGACGGCGTGAGCTCCGCTTTCCTTCATGATTCGAATCGCTGAATTGAGGGCTTCTTTAGAGTTTCCTTGGTAAGATCCAAAAGGCAAGTCGACAACAACCAGGCAACGCTTTGCGGCTCTTACCACGCCCTGTGCGTGATAAATCATCTGATCGAGAGTAATAGGCAGCGTTGTCTCATGCCCTGCCATCACATTACTGGCGCTGTCGCCAACTAAGATGACATCAATACCGGCTCCATCGACCAGCCGAGCCATACTGTAGTCATACGAGGTGAGCATGGAGATTTTTTCACCCCTCTCCTTCATTTCATGGAGTGTGTTGGTCGTAATTCGACGCACTTCTTTGTTAATGGACATGTTGCAAAGTTAGTAATCAATCGAGAGCTCCCAATTATCCTGATAGATTGCACGAAACGTATTCGACAATCGGATGTTTACAGACCCCGTAATCGAGGAATCGTGTGCGCAGTCATTGTGTAGTAATTTGCACCGTGTTTTATTTATTTATACGTTCTATTAGCATATGAAAGCCTTGTTTCGTTTAGGAATTTGGATAGCAATCTTTGGAGCCCCGCTTGGTTTGCTTGCTCAGTGGGATTATCCCCAGTTCAATATGTCACAGACTACAATCAATGCCTGTTTCGGTCGATTGTATGATAGTGGAGGACCAACTGCTGCCTATGGGTTGAATGAAAATATAACCACAACCATTGAAGCTGATGGTATTGTTACGCTTACATTTTTTGGGGCTTTTTCACTGCAAGAAAATGTTGATTTTTTGACAGTTTATGATGGCGCAGTTGCGGGAGGTAGCGTGCTTGGTGTTTTTACCGGGCAGCAGTCGCCGGGTCAACTGGTTGCAACTTCGGGAACCGTGACCCTTGTGTTCACTTCCGATGGAAGCCTTTCGACAGCTGGCTTTAGTCTTTACTGGGTGTCGGAAGTTGCGTCACCTGTTCCTCCGGGTTTATCTGTCCCCAATCCTCCGGGATGTAACTCTTCTCAGTTCAATGTCGAGCTTTCTACACCCGTTCCTTGTGATTGGTTTGATAACGCTGATTTTGAAGTTGCCTCCGCATCAGAGATATTTGAGGTAATTGAGGTTGATCCCAATTGCGCTGCTGGAATGACGGATTTGATAACGCTTACGTTAAATCAGCCGTTGACTTTTAATTGTAATATCCTTATCAACCTAACCATTCAAATTCCCGATGCTTGCGGAACCTTGCATGAATTTGAATTGGGGACATCGTTTTTATTTGATAATTGCCCCATCAACGCCCAAATTGTAAGTGAGTCTCCTTCAGTATGTCCGGGTGGCTGCACATCGCTGAGGGTTGAGACGGATGGATGTTTCAATTACTCCTATGCATGGAGCAATGGTCTGCCTTCTACAGCCGGTCCACACACAGTATGTCCTGTCGCCACAACTGTTTATTCGCTTGTCATAACTGAATTGGAAACAGCGCAACAGCTCTCGCTAACTTATGCGGTGAGTATTGAAAACGTGGAGATTTTCAATCAAGATCAAACGGTTTGTCAATCAGCGGCTGATATTACCCTAGAGGCTGGAACAACCGGCACATGGTCGGGGCCTGGTGTTGCAGGTGGTATCGGGGTATTTGATCCTGATATGGCCGGAGGTGGACAACATACCATCTACTTTAACTCCGCAAATTGTATTGACAGCGTACAATTCACGGTCACGCCAATTGCAGCACAGTTTGCCGCTGCGGCATGTCCGGGAACCGCCCCCTTCCAATTGTTCGCGACTCCTTCCGGAGGCACTTGGACCGGTCTTAATGTAAATGCGGGCGGTGTTTTTAGTCCATCAACCGCAGGTGAATACCAGGCAATATATGAGGTCAATGGTTGTGTAGATGTTACCAATGTCAACGTTGCTGAAATCGCCGGTCCATTTGTATTCGATCCGATTTGTCAGTCAGCGGGAATTACGACGTTAGAAGTTGTACCCTTCGGAGGTGCATGGACAGGTCCGGGCATTGTAAGTTCAACGGCAGGCACATTCAACCCGCTAAACGCTCCTCCGGGCGACGTGACGTTGAATTACGCTATTAGCGGATGTGAATCCGATTTTTCGGTGTTTGTAAAAGATATCGACGTCTTGAGCTCGGAAGTGCTGTGTCCACTCGAAGCGCCCTCCGTATTAGATGCGACACCGGTTCCGCCGGGAGGTCTTTGGAGCAGCCCTGATGGAGCTATCAGCAACCAGAATACGGGAATGTTTAATCCCGGTGTTTTCGAACAAGACACAGAAACGTACATTACCTATCAAGCATTGAACGGGTGTGTCGATACGATGCACATTACAATCGTGAGTCCTCAGGTAGAGGCCGATGAAATCAGTTTTTGCATCACCAATACAGTAGTGGACATCAATGAGTCACTTGTTGGAAGTGTCTCACCGGAAGGCGGATCGTGGTTAGGTCCCGGTATCAATGGTTCTTCCGGTGCAGGCTACACCCTGAATCCTCAGGCGTTGCCCATAGGTTTGAACTACATCTATTACAGGGCGAATGATTGCGAGGATTCTGTCTTGGTGCGAATCTTTGCATCCAATTTACCTAACGCGCCGCAAAATTTTTGCTCATCCGACGACCCTGCTGTTCTTGCATCAACGGTTCCCGGCGGCACCTGGTCGGGTCCTGGTATAGTTGACCCTGCAACAGGTTTGTTTGATCCTTCTGTTGCATCGGAAGGTACTTATTTCATTCTTTGGGAGAATCCGGCGGGCTGCAACGACAGTATTCTTGTAACTGTTGAAACAGAATTAGATCCTATCATATCAGGCATAAATGATGTGTATTGCAGTCAGGATTACGAAGTGAATTTTAGTGTTTCGCCGGCAGGAGGTCTTTTAGTAGGGTCACTGGCAACAACGTCATTCAATCCATCTGAGTTAGCAGACGGCGACTACTCGGTTATCTACAAGATTATCCCTATGTATTGTCCGGAGGTTGCTGATACAGCCGAGTTTACCGTGTATCCTCCTCTGGTTCTCGAGCCACTTGTTGCCTCGGCAGATCCTGTTTGTTTTGAAGAAACGAGCACAATCACGGCCGATGCCAATGGTGGATATCCTTCCAATACGCTCACCTATGCATGGAGCAATGGTGGCCCTAATGCAGCTTCGAATACACAGGCATACACGGAGACAACGACAGTAACATTATTGGTGGATGATGGTTGCTCGCAACCGCAAACCGCGAGCATAGAAATAAATATGTTCCCCCGTTTTGATTACATCCTTACCACATCCGATACATTATGTCCCGGTGAAGAGGGTTTCGTTGAACTGGACTTCGAACCAAATGGCAGTTACACGGTCGAATGGAATGGCGCAGAGGGCAATCCATCCTTATTCATAACGGAATCGGGGGCTGAAGTGGAAATACTCATAACGGATGTGAACGAATGTGAGCGCGATACTTCGATAGTAGTACCGGCATTTTCCGAGCCCGTAGCGGCATTTACGATTAGCCCCGACGACCTATGTGTGCCGTATGAGAACATTGGGAATATTCAGATGATTAATACTTCGGTGAATGCCGTAAGTGGAGTGTGGCGTTTTGGAGATGGTAATGCCGCTGAGTTGGTTCCCGGCGAAGACATGGTTCATGCCTACGAGCAAGCGGGGCAGTTTACAGTTTCTTTGAGCGTCGTAAATGAGGGAGGCTGCTCCGATTCGTTAGCAATCGATTTATGCATTCAGCCGGAGGAACCTGTATTTGTACCGGATATTTTTTCTCCCAACGATGACGGAAAGAATGATACACTTTATGTGCGTGGTTTGTTTTTGTCGCGTTTGGAATTCAGAGTCTACAACCGCTGGGGAGAGGTTGTTTTTGAAACAAATTCCCCTTCAAAGGGATGGGATGGTAATTTACGAGGTTCACCTGCGCCTTCAGGAAGTTATTACTACACATTATTTGCAACCATTGGCGATTCAACCAAGATTGAACAGGTAGGTGAAGTTGTTCTAATTCGTTAAAGGAAACAAGATCATGAAAAAAGCTCTATACGTATTCTCTGTGTTGACGATGATTGCTTTTTGCAATGCCAATCTGATGGCGCAGGATATGCATTTTTCTCAATACAATAATTGTCCGCAACTCATCAACCCGGCGCTAACAGGACAGTTCGAGACCATGTTGCGTGGAACCTTATTGCATCGCCGCCAATGGAGCAACATTGGAACGGGTTTCGTCACAAGCGGAATGGATGCGCAGTACAAATTGTTGAGCGTAAACAACGATAACTTCTTTGGTTTCGGTTTGCTGATTCTTCAAGATGCGGCAGGCATTGCCCAGCAAAAGACCTTGTCTGTGAGGTCAACTGCTGCATACAACATGGTAACATCACCCGATGACTTGGTTTCGGCAGGATTTCAAATGGGATTTGAGCAGCGCAGCATGGACTTTGATGGTTTGGCCTGGGACTCTCAGTTCAACGGTGTGAGCTATGATCCGACCCTCGATAATCGAGAGCGCTTTATCACAAACACGCGCAGTTTTGTTGATTTAGGAGCCGGGTTTCATTGGAAGCATCGGAAGAAGCGTCGATTTGATTTGGGTTACGCGCTTTATCACGCCAACCAACAAATAACGATGGTTGCTCGTGGCGACGATCGAATGAAAGTACGACAGGTTTACAAAGCTGC